>JBCDJE010000165.1:0-7938 GCA_038748185.1 Bacteroidota bacterium | reverse complement strand
ATACTCGACTTACCATTATCATCATCTAGTACATTATAAATTTTTAATGCTTGTTCGCAATAGTCAATGCCCTCTCTGTAGTTTTCCTCTGCCCTAGAAATACTCGATAAGTTGCTGAGGCAAATTGCAAGGTCGCTAGAAACTGGTCCAAGTTTATTTTCCGCCACTTCCTTAGATTTCAAATAGAATTTTTTTGCTTCAACATAGCGGTTAGCACGATAATAACATACGCCCAAACCATTATAAATATTCGCAAATTTTATTTCAGTAGTATCCGAATGCTGCTTATAAAGTGTATAGGCTTTGTCTATATAAAATAAGCTAGAGTCAAAAACTGAAAGCCGCTCAAAAGTTAGTGCTGTGTAGAAAAGTGCATCTGCATGAATCAGTTCAGCACCTTCAAGATCTAAACTCAAATTCACTACTGATTTGTGCTGTCGTAATGCCTTTTTAAATTGTGAGTTTTTCCGGTAATATTCTCCTTTTATAATTTCAAACTTGCAGAGGGGCTTTAAGTCAACTGTAGTTGTAGTAATCAATTTCTCAGCAACCTGAATTAAGGAATCAGCCTGTTCTAAATCCGCTTTTAATAATGCTACTTTTACTAGCCCTGTCAATGCCTGAATTTGTATATTGCTATTCTTGTCTAAGAAGGCTTTTTCATAAAAAAAATTAGCAGAATCTAGTTGATCTTTTTCATAAAACTTTCCTCCTTGTTCTAATAATTCTTCTGCTGATTGAGCAATAGAATGATGAGGGATTAAAAATAAAAATAGCAGGCAAAAAATACTGTGGAAAATGAATAATTGATTTTTAATAGTTGGCATTATTGATTTAAATCTTGTTGTAAGCTTTGAGCTTCTTCGAAAAATTCATGTGTGGGAGAGTCCAGTATTTTTCCAACAGATATTTTGGCTTTTTCAACATTATTTTCTTTTACAGAAACTAATACGAGCAGCCACTCAGCTTTTTGTTTAAAGCTAGAATTACTGAATTCTTGCACTTGTTTTAATACTTCTTTGGCAGCATTAGTTTTTCCCTGATATAAAAGACTGGCACCTAGAAAGTAAGAAATAGTATCATTGCTAGTAGCATCTGCTTGAAGTTTTAGAAGCTTACTTTCAGCTACTACATAATTTTCTTCACTGTAATAAGTCAGCGCATCATATAACAAATGATTGTCAGACTGACTCATGAGTACAGGCAAACCTGGGTCAATATACTCATATTTAGCATAGAGATTAGTTTCTTGATTGCGGTTTATTCCCCAATAAGCAGTTACCAGAATCAATACTGAAGCCGCAGCCCATAACCATTTACCAATTTTACTTTTTTGTTCAGGTTCAAAATCTACTACTTTAGCTTCTTCCGTAATGGTACTTGGTAGAATCTCTTTTAATTGATTTCTTAACCCTGTCGCTTCAATAGCGGTACTGCTATTTCTCACCCAGTTTATTTTTTCTTCTAATTCGGTCACCCCCATATTCTTGGCTATTTCTTGTAAATCTTTAAAGCTCATTTTTTCTTCCAGAAATGCTTCTATGTTTTCTATCAATATTGCATTCATTGGCCTAAGTTTTCGGTTCTATAAATACTTCTTAAATTTTGCATGCAACGGTATTTGTTATTCTTTGCCGTTTTCTCAGTAATGTCTAACTGTATAGAAATTTCTTTCAAAGAAATTTTTTCATAGTAGAAAAGATTTAAGAGCTTTTTGCAAGACTCACTCAATTTTGCAAATAAGTTTTCTAGCTTCTTAATTTGCTCATAAAACTCTTCCATAGCACTCACATCAGTCTCGTCTTCTAGTTGACTGTTATCTTCAATAGACTGTATGTTTTTGCTTTTTCTAAGCTTATTGATCCAGATATTTCTACATAAAGTGTAAAAGTAAGTAGCAATTTTAGCATTATCTTGTACTTTAAATTTTCCTTGAGAGATATTTGTCCATAAGGCAATGAGTCCTTCTTGAAATATATCTAATGCATCATCTTCGTTACCACTATTTTTCTTCACCATACTTATTATTCTGTCTTTATATTTTTCATATAGGTACAAAAAAGTATGATTGTCTTTTTGTGAAATTCCATCAAATATTTCCTGATCTGTCACGGAGAAATGCTTATTTGGGTAAGATAAGAATTATCTCCAATTTAGTTTTGCGATAGGAAATATCCAAAAATTTCCCCTTCAGCAATTATCCAAAGGGGAAATTTTAATAGATTCATTCAATTACCAATCGTCATTACTAGGTTCTAATTGATTCCACTCAGTATTATTTATGTTAGGATCCATCTGAGGGTTATAAAGATTATCATCAGTTCCAATGTATTGATTGTTGTATTCATTGTAATAATAATTGTCATAACCTTGGTCTACTTTCATTTGTGTTCCAGTATTAGGATCATACATGTTTTGTTGCTCCCAAATACCATCTACAAATTGTTCCTGCATTCTATCAGATGAGCTACTGCTTTGATAGTAATTTTGCATGGTAATATTGTTAATATCATTATAGGTATCTTGCATTTTGCGATTATGTGATTCAAAGTTTGCTTGGTTATTTCGCATTCTTTGGTTATGAGCATTCCAACTTGCTTGAGATTTTTGTTGTTCTCTTCGATTGTATGCAGCTAAGTATTGAGGGTCTAGTTGCATATTTGCCAATGCATAAATGAAATCTTTTTTTGCTTGTTCATAACTACCATGATTAGCTCTCAATTGATTAGCAGAATAGCTGCTAAAGCTACCATATTGAGATTGTGTATAAGTAAAATGTACCACTAGTAATGAAGGGTTCCCATTATCTTCTAGAAACTCAACCCCCATTGCTTCGTGTGAACATTGTACTGGCATAACTTTCCAATATTTCGAATAAATATGTTTATCTGCATTAGCCACTTCAGGGATATGAAAAGAATTTTTGTATTTGCCACCATTTTTCTGAATAGAAGGAATAATATCTTCTTTAAGCACTTGCTCTACAGAATTAATTTGACGCTGCTGCATTGAGAAAGTTCTTGCAGGGTACTCAAAGGTGATTATTCCATCAGGGCCAACCAGATAACCTTTACTATCTTGTTTCCAGTCTTTGGGTACTGGGAAATAAGATATTACCATTCCGGTTTTAAGGTCTTTCATTGGATATTTTACACGCCTGCCATTATTCCCATAATCAGGTCGTACATTGTTATTGACTTCCTGATTACCATAAGTATTGCCATAATCTTGATTGCTATAATTTGCATTATAGTTTTCATTATCATTGTATGACTGTCCACAAGCACTAGTTAAAAGAATAAATGAGGCAAGAGAAAAAAGAATTAAAAGTTTCATAGTAAATTAATTTTTAAAGTTTATTACTATATCACAGCACTTTCAAAAAGGTCATCAAGAAAAAATAAAAAATTATTTAAAAGCGAATTGCAAAAATCCAAGTAGATGATTATCAGTTACTTAAATTGCCTAAATAAAATCTGATTTTATGAAAAATCAATGTGCTAAGCTCTAGCAGTACCAGCTTGAACTTGTTACAACTTCAAAGTAAGCAATGCAATACTTAACAATTAAAAAAGGTGCTACTTAGGAGAACCATAAGTTTAGCGAATAGGCATCGGTTTTATATTGAGCTTATATTTTTCACCAAATCCTGAATTGCTAGGTTCATAAGGAGTGTCTAATACAACATTGGCACCTTTCTTTGGAATGTCATTTTCTTTACCCAGAGCCCAATAAATTCCATTAAGGGCAATTTTTCGTACAGTAGGAATTTTAAAATCGTAAGGATGACCAAGCGTCGTAAAAAACACCCTTGCAGTTTTTCCGGCACTCCCTGTGTAAGTCTTTGTCCATGCCACAGGGTTTTCAATAGGATACATTTTTAAATTACCCTCCATCTCATGCTTCGATTTTAAAGAGCGACCTATTAAAAAGGGCTTACTATCACCGTATAATTTCCAATCTCCTCCATCTACATGATACAACCAAGAATAGGCTTTAAAACTTTCAAACCCATTCAAGATCGGATGTTGCTGACCTTCTATCTGTTTTATTTCAGTCAATGGATTTCTTCCATCGTCAAAGTGACCGTGGTGCACAATCCACTGCTGTCCAAAAACTTTGGTAGGCCACGCATCATTCCAAAAGATAAGACTAGAATCATTTTTATACTTAAAGGCATGTGTAGCTGTTCTAAAACCTACTATAGGTTTACCTGACTCTACATAATCTACAATATACTGGCGTTCATTTGCAGGTAGCGTTCTGTATCGAGTAAAAATAACCATTAGGTCTGCAGTTTCTAAAGCTTCTAATCCTTCTATATGATCTGTTCGGTTGGGAGCGATAAACCCAGCTGAGTCTAAAGCATAACATACTGTTACTTTTGCATTGAGTTCACGCTTTACTAAGCCAGCCAACATAGGCATCGATTCTTCAGATCGGTATTCTTCATCACCAGTTACAAATACTACATGCAACTGTTTTTCAACTTTATTACTTTCTGCCATTTCCTCATTTTTCACAGCTTCTTTACTACCACAAGCATTTAGCAATATGCCAAAGCTTACTATCAGACAAATTTTAAGGAAAGCAGTGTGAAGATAGTTTATCATGTATTTCATAATTAGAGGTTTTCACAAGTTATCAGAAATGTTTGTACCTGTCACTTATCAGGGGGATTAATTGGGATGTAATTCTTTTAATTCTTCTGGAGTGTAAAATCCTTTTTTATCTTTTGTTTCTTCCCTTACTCTTTTCACCGTTTCAGGAGAAATTACAGAAGCTTGGTTGCCAAAGGCATTGCGTACATAAGTGAGTACTGCTGCAATTTCTTCATCATCAAGAATTCCACCAAAAGCCATCATCGGTACCTGACCTGAATAGTAATTGCCCATCACATACATAGGTCCATAAAGTCCATTTAATGCCAGCTTTATTAATCTTTCTTCGTTGCCGGTAACCCAATCAACAGCCACAAGTGTAGGATAACCAGAAGCTTGTAAACCTGTACCACTTTCCTGATGACAGGTAATACAATACCCTTCTGTTTCATAAATTTTTTTCCCTTTTGAAAAAACTTGCAAATCCTCCCCAGTAAGATGTGAGGCAATAATTTGATCTTCTACATTTTCAGTAAACTCGCCAGAAAGTTGCGCTTTGGCGAAATTGAATGATGCATTTATCCAACTATCCAAATCATGTTTTTCTGCTTCATTCAGTATTTTTTCTCCCTCTTCTTGCGCCAGCCAAGAAGCAGCTACTATTGCTTCTAATCTAACTCTTCCATGTTCATCAGCTGCAGCATTTGCAAGCAGTTCAACCTGATTTTCTATTTGGTGTCCAGTATAACGTAATACGCGAACTGCAGCTGTCCTAACATGATAGTCTTTGGCGGAAAGTAATTTTTCTAGTAATGCTTTATCAACTTTATTTATCCCCCAAGAAACCCATATAGCCTCCAATAAATGATGTTCGTATTTAGCATCTTTAGGATCGAGTTGTTTTTGCCAAGCCGTCAACCTCTTATAAACCTCTTCTGTATCTCTGCCTCTCAATTCTCTTCTGGTGCGATATCTGGTGCGGTATTCAGGTAACTTTAGGTTATTCAATAATTCATCAATGCTTGCCCCGGCAACTTTTGCAGGCTTCACCAACGGTCTTGAGGGGTAAGTAATTCTGTAGATTCTACCATGTACATGATCTCTTAAAGGGTCTCTTGCATTATGCTGCATATGACCAATTAATACATTATGCCAATCAACTAAATAAAGCGAACCGTCTGGTGCAAACTCCATATCTACAGGTCTGAAATTTTGATCGTCACTCACTAAAAGGTCTTGTCGATGTTTGGTTGTATAACCAGTGCCCTCATCTGTAAATTGGTGCTGTTTTATTCCCAAGAACCCAATAGTATTACCAATGAGCAAATCTCCCTGTACTTCGTCTGGGAAATGGCTGCTATAGATGAATTCCATACCGGAAGTAGGTCTTACTTGGTGAGCTGGCTCTATCAGTTCCCTTGAAAGGGGAGAAGCTACACCATATCTAGGCTTTAAAGTTCCCGGCATCATCCAGTGCACTTTAGGATTTGAGGTTTGCGCAAAAAAATCTTGTCCCCATTCATCAAAAGCAACCCCCCATGGATTGATAATAGTTAGTTGAGCTGTCCGCTCAAGTTTTTTACGTTTAGGATTATATCTGAAAAAACCGCCATTTGTACCTCTTACTGGTCCATAAGCTGTCTCTACATTTGAGTGGAGAAAAGCACCTTCTGACATGTAAAAAGCTCCAGAAGGATCTGCACAGAAAGCTGAAATAGCATGATGGGTATCATGGTCATCAAAACCACTTAGTACTGTTTCTACTTTGTCGGCTTTATCGTCTCCATTTGTATCAGTATACAACTTTAAATCTGTTCCTTGCGAAACATATACTCCCTCTGGAGCAAATTCAAAACCGGTAGGCAGATGCAGGTTTTCAGCAAAAATAGTTTGCTTATCGGCTTTCCCATCTGCATTGGTATCTTCTAAAATGAGTAGTTTATCATTTGGTTTAGGATCTCCAGGTTTGTAATGAGGATAAGAGGGCAAAGTTGCTACCCAGAGTCGTCCCTGGTTATCAAATGAAAGCTGAACCGGATTAGCAAGCTCAGGAAACTCTTTTTCTGAAGCAAATAGTGTGGCTTGATAACCTGAAGGTAATTTTAAAGTATTTAAAGCATCTTCTCCATAAAAATACTCACCCGCACTGGCTGTATTATTTATATTATAGTTCGTGTTGATCTCTGGTAGTTTTAACGTTTTCTCATCGGCAGCTTTTAAATCGAAACGCAGTCCATTTACTGTTGCCCAAATCAAAGTATCTCTTACCAGAGTCATTTCTCGGCTTTTTTGTATCTCATAGGGATAATTTTCTGGACCATAGGGTTGATACCTTCTTCCAAATACGTGTACACCATTGGGTATTTTGTAATCATTATGCCAAAAGAAGTTCTTTTCCTTTACAGCCTGATTCACTGCAGACCTGTCTCCTTTTCCTTCAACAGATTGTTCCCCAAAAATACTATTAGCTAAAAAGGTGGTAAAAAGTTGATATCCTTTATCATTTAACTGAGCGCCATCAATAGTAAGATCACCTTTTGTAGTAAACCATTTTTGTGAAGTATGAAAAGCATCGATAAATTTTACTTTGTAATTTTGACTAATTTCTTCCATAGCTTTGCTATACATTTCCAACTGCTCATTTTCCTTTTTACCATCAGGAAGTTCGTATTCATTTGAAATATATTGAAAAGCTGTAGGCGATACAATGACAAGCTGGGGGGGACTTGTACCATTATATTTTTGAGACAAAGTATGCTTAATAAAGCTTTCTAGTTCATTCTTATAGTTTTCTAACCCAGCCATTCCTGCAAACGATTCGTTGAATCCAAAAAATGCGATGATAATGTCTGTTTCTAAACGAGTAAGCCACTGATCAGGCGTTTCAAAAGTCCCCTCGCTTCCAGAGTTTTGCGCCAATTCTGTTTGATATTTTTCTGCTCCTGGATACGCCCATGGTAAAGGCCTACCTGCATGCGGCCTAAAACCCGGTGTATTGCCACCATCACACATGTTTCTTATAAATAATTGGCTATCGGGATACCTCAATTGCATCTCAGTTTCAAAGTGTCCATATAGCATCATTCGCGAGCATAGATTATTGCCAATTAATGTGATACTAGTTCCCTGCGCAATATTTATTACTGAAGAGTTATTATTTGAACAGCTTATACAAATTCCTAAAAAGGCAAAAGATAATAAATACCATTTTTCTTGAATAGAGGTAAAAAAATTTGGCATATATAACGATTTTAAAAAAGATAGTAGTTTGTATTAAATTTGCATTTTTTCAATAAAAACTACAATACTTTTAGTTTTTAATTTAGCAGTAAATTGT
>JBCDJE010000164.1:0-7945 GCA_038748185.1 Bacteroidota bacterium | reverse complement strand
GTAGTTTTACCAGTACCCGGCAAGCCGTGTAAAAGTACAATCCCTTTATCATTTTTCTTATTCAGGCGATCAATAATAAGCTTATGGACGTTTAGGAAGTCATCATTATAGTGCGAAGCAATATCTAATTTTGTTTTATTAATATCTATCACACTCAAATCTAGATTGCCATGGTGCATGGTAATCAAGTTCATTTGATGTGGTTTATTTCCTCTTTTCAACCTACACTTTCTTAGTATTTTAGCAATGTCGTCAAATTCCTGATACTCCTGTTCAACAGTCATTACCCTGCACATATGGTGGTCGTTAAATGACACTACCGCCTTATCTTTCAAAATGAAAAAGACCTCTTCATATTCAGTCTTTCTGCTTTTATAGTTATAATATTTCTTATAAAGTGTATCGTGTATTTTTTCGATGTAGGCTTGTTCGAATGCCTTTATCGCTTTTTGTAAATTCAAGCCTCTTATTTCACAAACATTGGGTAGTTTGTTAAAATAGCGGTAGAAAAACTTATAGTCATGTACATATGCTTCGTTTATTGACCAGAAAAAATCTTTACTTTGTTCAATTTCTTTCATAAAAAACACTTCAACTTAAAGTGGTTTAATAACTTTTATCAATCTGTTATTTAATCGATTTTAAACCACTCTTTTTGCTTTAATATATACACCTGACCAATAACCATTATTTAATGAAGATATAGTAACGCCTTGGCTACTAGAAGCGTGTATAAATTTTATATCATTTGGGTCTTCAGCTTCAGCTACAATACCAACATGGTTCACTTTATTAGGCGTTCCTGTTCCAAAAAAGACAAGATCACCGGGCTTTAAACTTGTTGTATCAATACGGTTACCTACTAACGATTGTTTTATTGAAACTCTAGGTAATTCCACTTCAGCAGCTTTAAAAGAGATAGTGGTTAACCCCGAACAATCTATTCCATGCTCGCTTTCACCTCCAAAGGCATAAGGTGTTCCTATTAAAGAATGTGCTTTTTCCAATATAGCTTGTACTCTCAAAGATTTTTCCTGCTCTTCAAGGCTCAAAGCAGATAAAACACTATCGGGTTGCACAAAAGAATTATTAAGTATTTCTTGCTGTTCTTCTGCTTCTATTTCTTTTTGTTGTTGTTGTTTTCCTGCTTCAATTTGTGCAGTAGGTATAGGAATACTTTCAAGCCCACCACCATCATTCACATAAAATGTTCTAGGCGAGACTCCTGTAATAGTTTCCGCATCAATATCTAATTTTCGAAAAAGTTTTTTTAATAATTTTCTATGAGAATCGAGGTCAACTACTATCTGCTTTTTATTACCTAGCTTATCTGTTATAAAGCTAATACCTTCCATAGTTTAAAAAATTTAATCCGGTTGGAATTTATAATGAATTTCTTTTAAAATTGAATTTTCATACTTCAAAAGGTTGAAATTTCAACTAAATATAAGGAGTTTATGGGAAACCTTTTTTACTCACTTCGTAATTGTAAAGTACCAAATGCCCCGGTTAAGTCCATGTTTTTATCTAGCAGGTTAAATTTAATGTACTCTCCTTTTGCCCAGGCTGGTAAAAAGTTAGTATAAAAAGGGCTTCCGGGATTGCCAGATTGTCCACCCGGATATATTGCCCTTGCTTCAGGACCAGTTGCTGATAATTCTACCACCATTCGCCAAGAAGCACCATGCCTTTCACTTGTAGCATTGATAATATTATGATTTCCTCCAATAGCCACGTTTTGCTCACTAAATGCAGGTAGCCTCGCTAAATGTGTTACAGTGGTAGCCTTATAATTACTCCATTGTGCATTTTTAAGTTGTTCTTTAGCCATATTTTCTCCCACTTCTTTTATAGCTTTTTGAAAAGCAATATACACTAAATCCCTAGCTTCTTCTTTTTCGGGAGAGGATAAGATATCAATAAACGAATGTGACGGATGGGTTTTGAGAATTTTAAAAGTAGTAAAGGTTGAAGGAAAATCTAAGGGTAATCCTTTACTTTTCATTTCATCCCAAAAAAGAGACTTCAACGCATCTTGCCATTCTTCAAAGTAAGATGCCGCTTCAGTATCAATACTATTTACAAAGTTCCAAGATGCCAGTAGCTTAAAAGCCTTTCGTTCCTCCTCATTGCTTAAAAGATTTTCAACATGGTTAAGTAAAAAAGGAAGATTTTCGGAAGCCGTACCATTAAAATTGTCATTTTGCATTCGCATCATATCAGATAAAGAAATAGCTTCCAAGCTGTCTAGTAAATCATTTATTCTTCTATTTCGGTAATATTCAAAAGACTGCGAATATACATAATAGGGATAAGTAGTATCAACAGGATGTTGGTTAGCGGAACCTACAAATCCTTTAGCAGGATTTAACTCAAAAACATTGTGTTCATTCGGAATATAACCTTGCCATTTACTATCAGTCGTAGTACCATCCATCAAGAACTTTCCTTGTTCTTCCCATTTAATAGGAAACTTTCCTTGTATAACCATGGCAATATCTCCTGTAGTGCTAGCAAATACAAAATTTTGTGCAGGGCACTGGTAATATTCCAAAGCTTTTCGGTAGGCTTGATAGTTACTTGCTCTATTGAGCATATAAAAAGTTTTTATTTCCAAAGAAGGGTCATGCGCAATCCATCTTAAAGCATAGGCATTATCATCAGTTTTTGCAGGATAGGAAGCATCATACATTACCGGCCCCCATTCTGTAATATTTAATGTATCGTAAAAAGGAGCTTTGCCTTTTATTTTAATCTCTTCTATGCGTTGTGTTACCGGCTTCCAATCACCATCAAGTAAGTATGCCTTTCTTTCAGCATCTTTATATTGTATTTTGTACCAATCAACCACATCCCTCATGGCATTTGTTACACTCCATGCTACTTTTTCATTAAAGCCAATAATTATATTGGGAGAACCTGGTAAAGAAACACCTTTTACATTAATACCCGGAGCTGAAAGTTGTATAGCAAACCAAATAGAAGGCAGGTTCAATCCTAAATGTGGATCGCCACAGAGTATAGGATTACCATTTTTGGTTTTTTCTCCTGCTACTGCCCAATTATTGCTTCCATTCCTAATATTGGGTAAATCTATTAAAGGTTGTTTTTGCAATTCCTCAAGTGCAAAAGGTAATTTTTCGGGCTTCTTTACATTTTTAGGCTCAAAGTTCCATTTATTTGGCTTGGTTACTATGGGTTCTTGCTCAGGGTGTATGTCTGGATACAAGAAATTGAAAAGCTCTTTACCAAAAACTTTTACTGCATTAGTATATTCAAAATCGCTATTCCTAAAACTGAGATTATTAGACATATACTTTAAAAGAAAAGCACTTTTTACCGGTGACCAAGGTTCTGGTTTATAATCGAGTAGTTTGTATTCTAATGGTAGTTCTGCATCACTAAGGCTTGAAATATAAGCATTTACACCAGCACTGTAAGCCGTTACTACATCTGTAATTTCCTCATCTGCAAGCATTTGTTCTGTTGCCCTTTCAGCTGCCCACGCCATTCCTTTTCTCCTTGTTTCTCTATCTAAAGGCAAAGCTTTTTCACCAACAATTTCACTAATTCTTCCTGCAGCAAAATGTGTTTGAAACTCCATTTGCCATAAGCGATGTTTCGCGGTAATGTATCCTTGCGCAAAATATAAATCATGGTCATTTTCTGCGAAAATATGTGGGATATATGTAGTATCATATATTACACTTACTTTGTCTTCAAGCTCTGCTAAATTTAATTCGTCTTGGAGATGTGCGTTTACATTTTCGGCATTTTGCCAAAAGCCATGAGTAGGACTTAAAAAAAAGCCCAGCGGAGGGATAACATTAAAACTTATATTTAATGCTATTATTAAGCTTACATTGAGCGTAAATACAAGAATAAATTTTAACATTTTCATATTTAGTAAGACAGAAAAGAGGGCTTGTTAATTAAATAATTAAAGGAACAGTCTATTTCTTAATAAATTTCTGGGATAAAATTCTGATCTGACTTAGGAGGACGAATATATTTTTTTGACTCATCTTTGGGAGGAAGTACCACTTCTTCAAATGGAATTTCTTTATAATCAATCATACTTAATAAATGTGTGATACAGTTGAGCCTTGCCCTTTTCTTATTATCTGAATTTACTACATACCAAGGGTTTTGCTTGGTATCAGTATAGGCGAACATATCGTCTTTTGCTTTGGAATAGTCTACCCATTTTTCTCTGGCTTTTACATCCATTGGACTAAACTTCCAACGCTTAGTAGGATTGTTCAATCTATCTAAAAATCTTTGCCCTTGCTCTTCATAACTTACTGAAAACCAATATTTAATTAAAATAACACCCGATCTGGTCAGCATGCGTTCAAACTCCGGGCATGATCTTAAAAACTCGAGATATTCTTCATTGGTGCAAAAGCCCATTACTTTTTCAACCCCAGCGCGGTTATACCAACTTCTATCAAACAAAATCATTTCTCCGGCAGCAGGTAAATGTGATACATACCTTTGAAAATACCATTGTGTTTTTTCTTTCTCGGTTGGTTTACCTAAAGCTACAATTCTACAAACCCTTGGATTTAAAGATTCTGTAATGGTTTTTATAGTACTTCCTTTTCCAGCAGCATCTCTCCCTTCAAAAATAACTACAACTTTTAGTCCATTTTGTACAATCCATCTTTGGAGTTTAACCAATTCAACTTGTAAGTCGGGTAATACCGTTTCGTAAATTTTTTTTATTTTCTGTTTCTTCAAATCCTGTTGATAGCCATTATCAGCCTTCTTGCTCATTGCCTTGTAAGTTTCTAATCAATATGCCTAAATCAACTCCCAATCTATAAAAAAAGCCTTAAAATTTGTAGAGTGAGGGGTTTTAATCAGTAAATACTGGTATAGTACCATCAGATAGTCTTATAAGCTTTGTATTTAGATAATCAATCTTTAAATTATATAAGTATTTTTTTCTAAAAAACTAACAGATGAGATTCTACTTCATTATCTTATTAAGCCTTATCATTTTTTCCTGTAAAAAAAAGGATATACCTACTGTTTTAACTCCTGAACTAACATCAGCTTTAGCTTCCATGGAGGTAATGGAGGGTTTCAAAATAGAATTATTTGCTGCTGAACCATTAATTGCTGATCCGGTTGCTATGGAAATAGATGAAGGGGGAAATGTATATGTAGTAGAAATGCATGGTTACCCACTAGACCTTGGAAGATCGGGTATAATTAAAAAGTTAGTAGATACTAATGGAGATGGGCAACCTGACAATTATGAAATATTTGCTGATAGCCTTCTATTACCAACTGGAATAATGAGATGGAAAAAGGGATTTATTGTAACTGATGCTCCTGATGTATTATACTTAGAAGATACCGATAACGATGGTAAAGCAGATGTAAAAGAGACTTTAATCACAGGCTTTGCCTTATCTAATCCACAACATAACCTAAATAGCCCATCTTTTGGAATCGATAATTGGATTTACTTAGGACATGAAAGTGCAATCACTCCCTTTGTACACAAAGAAGAATTTGGCGATAAAGGTACCAATGTAAAATACAATAGCGATCATTCATCATCGGGTTTAGGTATAAATGCTAATGGTAGAATGGTTAGGTTTAAGCCTGATTCACATGAGATGGAAACCCTTTCCGGTGAAACACAATTTGGACATACTACAGATCCTTGGGGGCACAGAATTTACACGAGTAATGCCCATCATCTTTTTCATGAAGCACTTGCAGCACAATATATCGAACATAATCCTCATCTGCTTGTACCAGAAGCCACACAAAACATTCCTGACCACGGAGATGCGGCTAAAATATTCCCCATTACAGAAAATCCTAACCACCAATTACTAACCGATGTTGGTGTAATTACTTCAAGCTGTGGGGTAACTTGGTACAAGGGAGGCATTTTCGGCGAGCCTTTTGATAAGGTCACTTTTATTGCAGAACCTGTTCATAACCTAGTTCATGCAGATATAATAGTAGAGAATGGAGCTAGCTTTACAGCAAAAAGATTATTAGAAGGCAAGGACTTTTTAGCGTCAAAAGACCCTTGGTCTAGACCTGTAAATTTTTATGTAGGACCAGATGGTGCACTTTATGTAATAGACTATTACAGGCAGATTATCGAACACCCCGAATGGATGTCAGAAGAAGTGAATCAGTCTGGTGCATTATATAATGGAACCGATAAAGGTAGGATTTATCGAATTAGTCCTAGTCAAGATAATAATTCAAGCCAATGGATGGGTAAACTCACCTTGGGTGATATTTCAGAAAAAGAACTGGTTGAAATGCTAGATCATCCTAATGATTGGTATAGAAGAACAGCACAAAGGTTGCTATTTCATACCAATCAATCATTTCCAAGAAAAGAGCTTGAAAAATTATTAACCACTGCCAAGCATGCCGAAGCTAAAGTTCCAGCTATGTGGCTACTTCATGATAAAGGATATTTAAGCACGGCTTCACTCATACAATTATTACACGATGCAACTGCTGGTGTTAGAGAAAATGCGTTAAAAGTTGCAGAGGTAAACATTCGTTTGGGAAAACTGCTTACACCAGAATTAAAAGAATCAATATTTACTTTGAGTAATGATACATCGCCAAAAGTACGATATCAATTACTTTGTACCACTTCTTTTATTGAAGAATCAGACGAGATTAGAAATAAAATTTTAGCAAAAGACCATAAAGATTCATGGGTGGCTATCGCATCTATTGCTGCAAGTGCAGGTAAGGAAGAAGCATTATTAGATTATGCTATTCAGTCTTTTAGTAAGCATCCCTCAAAGGCTAAATCTGTATTTTTTGCCAACTTGGGAGCAACAATTGCTAATACTGGTAATAAAAATGGACTAGATAAACTCATTCATTATCCACAACATGAATGGTGGAAGGAAGCTGCACTTTCGGGCGTTAGTAAATTATGGCAATATAAATCTCCTACTATCTCATTGACGGAATCGGATAAGCTGGCTCTACTTAATATGGTCAATGAAGAAATTCAACCCAGTTTAGGTAATACTGCTCTTCAAATACTAGCATCGTGTGGATTTCCAAAAGACAACGCTACTACAAATAGTATTATAAAAGCCGAAAAGATATTGACAAATCAAAAAGTTGATACACTCATTCGAGCAAATGCCATAACCTTGTTAAGCATCTATGAACCCAATAAATACAAAAATCAACTTCTAAATATTGTTGAAAAAGAACAAGCTACATATCTGAAAATTGCTGCTTTACAAGCGCTGCAAAAATCTCCTGATGAAACTGTTTCTCTCTCAGTAATTAATTTATTTTCAGGTTTTAATTCCAAGGTAAAAAACGAAGCTATAAAGTTATTAATCAGTAGTACCAAGTTCATAACACTTTTTCTAAAAGCAGTTGAGAATAACCAGATTAATAAAAATGAATTAGGTTGGAGGCATACAGTTTCATTATTAAATTATTATGATGAGGATATTAGAAACTATGCAAGAGAATTATTTGCTGTTAATGAAGACCGAAAGGCTGTTCTACAGGAATATCTCCCTGCAATAGATATAATAGGCAATGCTCAAAAAGGAAAAGTAGTTTTTGAACAGTTTTGTAAAAGTTGCCATCTGGCTGAAGGAATTGAAGGGATAGATTTTGGTCCTAACTTAACTACTTTAAAAAGTAGGAATCCACATTCCATCATCACCGAAATCATTCATCCAAATAACTCTATTGCCGATCAATATGAATTATGGGAGGTAGCATTAAAAAATGGAAATAAGCTAAGCGGTATTATTGAGCAAGATACTCCTCAACAACTCGTCTTAAAACAAATGAATGGAGAGAAATTAGTACTTCAAAAAGAAAATATTTCTAAAAAAACACAGTCTCCTTATTCAGCAATGCCCAATGGATTGGAAAATGGTATAAATGTAGACGATATGGCAGACTTGGT
>JBCDJE010000163.1:0-7962 GCA_038748185.1 Bacteroidota bacterium | reverse complement strand
TCTACGTAATTTTCCAAGCACTAGGGGTATATTTTAATTTGTATTTTCTGATACCAAAATATTTTAAAGTAGGTAAATACATAAAATATTTTGCTATCCTAATTATTACGATATTGGCTACGGCAGCCATTATTCCTGTAGGCTATTACCTTAGTGCCCATTTATCAGATACAGCTTTTGAGACCCTCTTTGGAGAACAAGATTATTTCCTGCTTATTACCGGGAGCTCATTGCCCTCCACTGTAGCGAGTATGACTTTAGCAATGAGCATAAAATTAGGTAAAAACTGGATTGATGCTCAAAAAAGGCAACAACTATTAGAAAAAGAAAAAATAGAAGCTGAATTAAAATTTCTAAAATCGCAGTTCAATCCACATTTTCTTTTCAATACAATCAATTCCATTTTTGTTTTGATACACAAAAATCCTGATATGGCTTCCGACTCGCTTGCCAAATTTTCAGATTTAATGCGTTACCAGCTTTATGAATGTAATGAAGCCAAAATACTGCTAAAAAAAGAAATTAATTACCTTCAGAATTTTATTGCATTAGGAAGTTTACGGCTAGATACTCATGTAAAAGTTGAAATATATGTAGCTCCTCCTCCAAATACAGATTTTTACATTGCCCCATTTGTGCTAATGCCTTTTATAGAAAATGCTTTTAAACACGTATCGCAAACCAATAATCAGATAAACTGGTTAAAAGTGCATTTGAGTTTTGTAGGAGAGACGCTTTGTTTACAAGTAGCCAACAGCATTTTATCCAAAAAGTATAAATCTGGAAATAATGAAAACAGTGGTATAGGATTGAAGAATGTACGCCGGAGACTAGATCTTGTATATCCCAATCAGTACAAGCTAGAAACTGTAGTAACAGTGCATGACTATAGCATAAAGTTGGAGATTCAATTATTGAAAACGCTTGATAGAAAAGAGGTTTCTGAAGTGGAAAAAATATCAATGTAACCTAGAAGAGAAGAACATGGAGTTGAAATGTGCCATAATAGACGATGAACCATTGGCAAGAGAATGTATTGCCAATTATATTTCAGAAGTTAATTTTTTGAAACTGGTGGGTACTGGTAATAATCCCCTAGAGTTATCAAACATTCAGGAGAGACACCAAATAGATTTGGTTTTTCTCGATATTCAAATGCCAATAATGAGTGGTATTGAGTTTTTAAAGCTTCCCAATAAACTGCCTATGGTTATCCTTACTACCGCATATCCTAATTATGCATTAGAAGGATTTGAATTAGAAGTGATGGATTATTTGTTGAAACCAATAATTTTTAGCCGTTTTTTTAAGGCAGTGACAAAGGTGAAAGAGTACTATAACTTAGTAAGTAAGCAAGGTGAACAAGAAACGTTGATTCATGATGTATCAGAATATTTCTTTCTAAAATGCGATAATACCTATGAAAAAATTTATTTCAATGAGATTTTGTATATTGAAGCGATGCAAAATTATGTTATCTTCTACATTACTAACGGGAAAAAATACATAACCTTATTGCCCTTAAAAAAGGTTGAAGAAAAATTACAAGCCAATGATTTTTTAAGAGTACATAAATCGTACATTGTTGCTCTCAATAAGATAGGCACCATAAAGAATGATCGCATCCACATTGGCAAAACAGAAATTCCAATAGGTAGAAATTATAAAACTTTAGCCATGGAAAAGATTTTGAATAACCGAGTTTGGAAAAAATAGAGCCCTTTCAATATTAATGATAAGCATAATTTTTAATGATTAATCGCTTATTGTTAGGATGAAACATTACCAAAAAGGGCTATAGATTTTACCCTTATTTCAAGCGTAGTGTTAAGTTTTCTATCTCTTCAGGTGCAATGCCTTTTAAGGTGTAAAATCCAGATTGGGCATGATGGATATTAATTTTCTTACCAGATGTTGTTTCAAGTATATAACCACTTGCTTTTGGGATAGGCTCAAATAACAATAAATAATCCTTTCCCTCTTTTAAAACACCCTTAATACTGATGCTACCACGCGGTTTATCTCCATCGGGCATTACGCTTATTTCATGCGACCACTCACTGGCAAACCCCCATTGTTTTCGCAGCCTCATCTTGTAGTAGTAAGTTTTTCCATTTTCCAGATTAGGAATTTTACATACGCCTACATTGCGCAACACTAAGGTGTCGGTATATTGACCTGTTTGTGTACCGTAAGCAATCTCATATAAGTAATCCTGTCTATCCACTGTATATCCTATAAAAAAGGCTTCATTTGAAGGAACAGTAGCCCAAATAATAGGAGGGAGTTCATCTTCATCGGTTTTAGTTGTAATTTTTGGAGAAGGTAAACTTTCTCCGGCAGCATTAATAGCCACTACTTCAAAATCATAACCAGTAAACCTTTCCAATCCTTTCACTTCAATGAAATCGTTTATGGTTAATGCACTTTTTTTTAGTGTTTCACCTTTCTTTCCATACCGTAAATAGTAAGCAGTTGCATTTTTTACAGGTTTAAAGATAACCCTTATACTTGTTGTAGCTGAATGTACGGAAAGTATTTCTGGCAATGGAGGAGGAGTAAAGTGGACAATTGTATCAAGTACGCTATAATCTTGCGGATCGAGTAAGTGTATTTCTAAACGAGCAACCTCCTCGGTATTCCAATTAATTTCCTGTGATTTTGTGTTATCACCCGGCAGAATTTCAGGTAAATTTGTAAAACTTCCATCTATTAGTTGATCTTTTTTACTAAAAGCTGCCCAAACTAAACGGTAACCATTCATAGAATAAGCGGGTATATCAAGTTCTCCTCGCGGTTCTATAGAAACTTCTGCTCTCCTCGATGCTGTCTTTTTTATAGATAGGGATTGCACTGGTGCATACTCCTTTTTAAAAGCATAAAATGACTTCTTTTTCTTTCTGAAAGTATTTACGATTCCCCAAGTGCGATTTTGCGATGGGGGAGTAGTCCAAGTAGGGCCGGCTTGCCAAAAGCTTCTATAATCGTTGAAAGTCCACAAAGAAGCACCTATCAAAAATATTTTGCCTCGCATTTTGTCCAACATACTTTTGGCATCCACTAATGATTCATTAGGGTTTTCATTATTGAGTTCTTTTCCGTATTCTGCCATAAATATGGGTTTACCCGGATGCAATTCGTTTACTTTTACGGCATCTTTCCCCCAATTTCCATAGCGATTATATAGGATAAGATCACTGTATTTTACAGGATCTTTTTCCTGAGCTTGTGCAGAATGAGAAACATTTACCGCTAAACGATGAGGGTCGAGTTGCTTGGCATGTTCACTGGCAGTAGCAACATATTCCATCACTTTTGGGTTGGCGTTTAGAAAGCCAATTTCGTTACCAATGCTCCAACCAATGATACTTGGATGGTTGTATTTAAGGGTTATCATGCGTTCTAACCATTCTTTAGGCATAGGATGTTCTGGATCAACCATTTCATCCTTTCCCCAAAGTGAAACTTCTTCAAAGGTCATAATGCCTTTTTCATCGAGGTAATCCAAAAAATCTTTGGGTAACGGCAAATGGCTAGTGCGTGCCATATTTGCTCCCAACGACTTCATTAAGTCTACATCTTCTTTAATCCGCCAAAGGGGTAAGGTATTTCCTGTAGTACGATCTTCGGGTACAAGATTAAAACCTACCGTGCGAATGCTTTCACCATTCAATTTAAATTGATAGCCGTCTATTTCTATTTTACGAATACCAAAACGATCTTTAAGTTCATGTACAGGCTGATTATCAATTGTCAATCGTAATTTACCAGTATATAAATGGGGTTGGTTAAAATGCCAAAGGGCAACATCTTGCTTTTTCAGGTTGAAGTTGATTTCGTGCAATTTTTCTCCTTTTGCAGGAATTAGTATTATTTCTTTTGTCTTAGACTGCCAGACTTCTTTTCCATCTTTCAATAACACATATTGATAACCGACTTGGTTATCTTTTTCATCTGCATTACTAATTTTTAGCCGAATATTAATTTCCGCAGTCCCTTTTTGTAAATCGGGAATTGCTGTTATGTGTTGCTGTTCTAATCGCACCATAGGGGTAATTTCTAACCAAACCGATCTGCGAATACCTCCCCAGTTCCAAATTGCTCCCCTTTTAAAAGTGTTGTCAGCTTGCACTACCAATACATTCTCCCCATCCCAATTTAAGTCGTCTTGTATATCCACCCAGAAAGGTAAAAAGCCAAGATGGTTTTCGGTCATTTTCTTTCCGTTGAGCCATACTTGTGCATCGTTATAAACCGATTCAAAATACAATCGAATACGTCGCCCTTTCCAAGCTTCTTCCGTTTTAAATGCTTTCTTGTACCAGACTTTTCCAACATATGCTGCATACTCATTTTCCAAATCCCAATTACCCGGTACTGCCATTTCATCCCAGCCGGAAGTATTGGTTTGTGGTAAAAACCATTTATCTTTTTCTCCCTGTTTATAAAGATCCGTTTTAAAATGCCAAGTACCATTCAAAGAGACATGTTGTGCTGGTGATTGAAGATAGACTTGAGTAATTAGTAAAATTGTGAACGAGGTAATAATATATTTTTTATTAGTCATAATTAAATTTTCATTTTTAAGATTTACAAGCCATTTTGCCTAAGGTATTCAGCCAAAGCGTGGATAAAGTCTTTTCCGAATTGTCTTGTATTATCAGCCGTTACTGGTGTTTGATGTACAAGGGCATAGGGAAATTCTAAAGTAGTAGTTAGTAATAAACCTTTCTCGCTAAATGATGATGCCCATTTGCTGAAAGGCCAACCTTTTTCATAGTTCCCTCCTGTATTCCAAGATTCACCATAAGCAAGAAAACTTTCTTCTTCATTAAATGTAAATGTCTCTTTTTTTGTCTGTGCAATAATGTGTACAAACTTTTGCTGCTCTTTTGCAATTTTAGGATTTGTATTACCAACTAAGTATATATGTTCATTTCCTTTACCTTTTATCCAAGGGTTATGCAGGTCTATGCCAACCCAAGGTTTTCTATCTAACCAATCAGGAATCTCGCTTCGCAATGTACTCGTAGTGGAAAATAAGCTTTTTCCTTTATAGTCGCGATTATGATCTCGTGGAATGCGATTCTTTCCCTGATCTCCGTTTTCAACGCCATCTTTATCGAGAAAAGGAATAATCATTATCTCGGCTTTTTTTAGCAAATCCTGCATAGCACTGTTATCGCTGAGTAAAGATTCAATAACGCCCTCGAGTAAGTAGCTGGTCATCATTTCACAAGCATGTGCTCTCCCTATTAAGAGTATTTTACATACTGGTTCGCGATCAAAATCACTAATGAGTAATTTTTCAACATCTCGGCCTTCATTCGATTGGCAAAGTGTAGCAAGTTGCATATGTTTATTGGCTTCATAACGGTCTATGAAACGGTCGAACTGTTTTTGAGTGTAGGGCTGGCCAAAGCTAAAATGTACCACTTGCTTTTTCCTTGAAAAAGTAAAACTAAAAAGATCATCTGTTAGATGGTTCGCCTTATCTATCCATTGCCAGTTATAACCTGCATCTTTTGAATAGGCCGCCCCCAGATTTGTTAATAGGTTGGGTTTTGTTGCTTTAAAAAACCATTTCTTTGGGGTACTACTTCTCGCACTGAAGTGCCAATAAAACCATTCACCTTCTGTGCCTGTGAGGTCAGGGCTAAAATATACCGTATCGTTAGCAATGCGTTCAATAATAACATTACCACCTGCGAAATTATCGTCTATATCTATCTGAGCAAATAATGGAAAGCTAAATAGAACTGGAAGAATGCTTCTGGCTAATTTATTTAAATTCATGAGGGATTTTTTTAAGAAATATACATTTTCTGTAAGAATTTGATGGATAAATTAACGAATAACCACTTCAAAAACAGCAGTAGGTGTATTGGCCGAGGGGTGCTCAAACCGTAACAATAAGCGTTTGACTTTGAGAGGATTTTTTAATTGAATAGTATTAATGGTTTGGTGATTTCCTTTTTGTTCGAATAAAATTTGAGAATCATTGTTAAAATTATCTTCTTGCTCGTTATATGTTGGTGTTACATTTACGACATGCTTATTTCCTGCCATTTGTTTCTCATCTTGAGAAGTTAAAATCTTAGCCTTTTTTTCAAGGATAAGCTGATAGTTTTGAACACAAAACGGAATAACATCTTCTGGATGACCTTGTAAAGTAGATTCTAATGGATGATCGTAATCATTGTCAAAGAATAGTTTGAGTTCCTTTATTTCCTGTTCTTGTTCCCATTCAAAAGTGAGTGTTGGTTGGGCATCATCTAATGAAGCAGCCCAGGCATTTGTACGTAGATAAGGGCGAACAAATCCATTTCTTATAAAGTCGGGTTGAAATATTGCTAAAGGTGTTTCAAAATGCATGGCAATATTTTGCCCTTCTGGTCTGCGAGCAGGTGTCCAGAACGCAAAAGCATCTACACCAATATTTGCATCAGGTGTTTGTTTTCCTAAATTAGAGACTGCCTTATTTACTTTGTTATAGACACTTACTAATCCAGTTATTCTAACTTCTGAATTGCGGATTTCTATGAGCTCATTTTTCATGAATAGTACAAATACATACTGATCTACTACTACTGTTTGATTAAAACTTAATGTTACCCACTGTTCTCCTGCTTTTACATCAATAATAAGCGTTTCTAGTTTATGATCGGGTGTGTAGTTTCCAATCCGTTGGCTAGTTTGCAACTCTACTTGTAAACTAGTGGCTTGTTTGGCTCTTAGTTGTACTTTTATTTTCAATGGTACATTTGCCGTAAGTGGTAGTAATTGACCAGTACCTTGTTTTAAAGACGTCCAGTCTCCATTGAAAGGCAGCTCCTCTAGTAGCATAGTACTTGAGGCAGTGATTTTTGCTTGAGATAGCAAATTTTGCTTTGGTTCAATAGCCATGTTTGGAATACTTTGTCCGTTTATGCTAAGTCGCTGTTGCAGTTCATGAATGAGTGGTTTTGCTAGAATATCAGCAGGTAGTAAGTTGTTCTCTGCACATAAAACTGCGGCAGTTGCTACTGCCTGCGCCCCATGTGCACAAGTTGCCATTACTCTTGAAGAGCCAAAAGCCACATGGGAAGCACTAATAATTCGTCCGGCAAACCATAGGTTTTCAATATCGCGGCTTACATAACAGCGGTATGGAATACCATAGATGCCTTTGCTATGCCACTGGTTACACCCCGGTTTATCGGAATAAATACCATCTGCTGGATGTAGATCAATTGCCCAACCACCAAAAGCAACGGCATCATCATGTTGCTTCTGTGTTATAATATCTTGTTGGGTAAGCATGTGTAAACCTTCAAATCTGCGACTTTCGCGTTTCCCAGGTATTGTAGCTACCCATTCAAGGGTGAGGTTTTCTACGTCTTCAAATTCTCCGCTGTTTTTAATGTAGTCCCAGATGCCATAAATCACTTTCCATAACTCCCATTTAATCTCTTCGGTATGATGAATAGTATCTGTTCTTCCACCATACTCAATCCACCAAAGACGGCAGCCAAAATCTGTTTGACTCAATACTTTATAGCGAGGTATTTCACGAATATCTTTTAGTGCAAATGCAGGAGGTATGTATTTAACAGGTTTATCTGCCCGCTTGCTATAAAAATACATAGAGTGTCCTAGTAACTCTCCATAATCTTTTACATTGGGAGCAAACTTTTCTCCGAATTCCTTCTTACTCTCTGCACCTATACGAAATGCAGCACCTGCTTGGAAAGCTAAAATACCATCGCCTGAGGCATCGCAAAAAAGCGGTGCATGTATATAATAACTCGTTGAATTTTGGCTGCAAAATGCTTTTAGGGTGCTAATTGTCTTTTCATCTCGCTTTTTTATTTCATACATGGCTGTATTGAGCAATAAAGTAATATTTGGCTCAGCTTCTACTTTTTCAAGTAAAATGGAATCGAAAATGAGTGGGTTACATTCTCTATTGCGGTAAAGGTT
>JBCDJE010000162.1:0-7973 GCA_038748185.1 Bacteroidota bacterium | reverse complement strand
TAAATAAAATTCAATTCCTAATGCATAATAGTGTTCAAATTGAGTTTTGACAGGTCTCATTGAAACTGATGTTGACAACAAAGCCTCTTCTTTATGCTTAATAACAACATAAATGGTATTAATTAGAATTTCTTTGGTAGAGAAATAATTATAAATTGTACTCATTCCAGTATTAGCTGCTTTTGCAAGGGCTGACATAGGTGTAGCATGTAAACCATTTTCTACTAGCAGTTTTATAGCTGCTTCCAATATATATTTTTTTGCTCACTTGGCAAATACAGGAATTGGAATACTTATTCCAATCTGCAAGACGATAATTTTTTTGATTATTTGGAAGTATCAATTAATCTAGCAGAAGCTATAGGCAAAATTTTTTACTAAAACTTATTTGTCAATGATTTTCTATAAATAAACCTAATTAAATTGCTTACTTATAGAGAACAGAATAATTGGGTTCGATAAATTAAAAATCCCAATAACCGGGGCGGTTAAATACTAAAAAACGGCATCTTTTTGGTTGCAAATGTTTGATAAAGAGATAAATACTCTCATATAAATTATCACCTTAAAAAGCTACCATAGCAAATCAAGATGAAAGCATGTCTTTATATTATTTTCCTTTTTTCTGTACTTATATTTTTCTTTTCTTCTTGTGCCAGTAAGCGAAATGCCACTCCCCCTTATGTATGTGGTCCGGTACTTTCTGAAAAGCAGATTGATAAAGTATTTATACCTTTGGTAGAGATTCTTGAGCTTTCGGCAGGTGATGTGTTTGCTGATGTTGGAGCATCTAGTGGAGCGCATGATATAATGATTTCTACTTTGGTAGATAGCGTCACCTTTTACATTCAAGATATTGATACTACTTGCTTAAATCAAAAGCAGCTAGATAAGATCATTGCCTATTATTCTGACCTAAGAGGTCAGTCTTTGAAATCTCGAAACCAGTATTTTATTACAATAGGTGAGTTGAAACAAACAAAACTCCCAGACGATACCTTTGACAAAATCTATAGCAATGCTACATTTCATGTTTTAAGCCATAAAGAAGCATTAATGACTGATGTTTATACAAAACTCAAAGTAGGAGGTAGCTTTTTCATTCGGGATGGTTTTGCTAAAGCGGGTAAAATAGAATACTGTGAGGATAAGACATGCGGTCATCAATTGACTTCAGAGGAAGAAATGATAAAAATCGTACAGGCAAGTGGTTTTAGCTTTGTGAAAAAGTGGGATGATTTTAAAGGATACCCAGTATTTAAGTTTGAGAAGTAAATCTACTATTAGAAAATATTTCAATATTACTTCAGAAGGATGTAATTCACAAAATACTGATCTTTAGTCAACTACCATATAATGTGCTCCGCGAGGCATAAAATGAGATTTGAGATAAATTAATACAGGTTCATTATTTGTTTCAATAAGTCTCCAAAAAGCTAAACTGCCCTTATCATTTTCAATTTTGTTATGATCAAAGTTAGCTACTACAATTGATTCACCTGTTTTATCAAATTGTATGCATTCCGGTAATATCCCATCAAAAGGATAAGTACTAATAAGGTTAGCTTTTCCCTTTTCTGCATCTAGTTTAAAAAGTGAAAGTTCACTGCTAGTCGTTTTCCCTAAGTAACTTTCAGGTAGCCAACTTGCCCTCATATTCAGGCCAATTAGGTATTTATCATTAGGACTTATCGCAAAAGTTTCCACATAGCCTTTTCCGAAAGCCAAGTTAGCCGTTTTAGTATGCTTAATTTTAGGAGATGTATAAGTTGGCTTTCCATCATTTGCCCTTGTTCTTGGAGAATCGGGCATAAGTGTACCATCAAACCGATAAATACAAAGTAGGCTTTCATTTTCTGCATAGGCATCTTGTTCCAAATCACTTGTTAAATTAATGTTTGTCATTACGAAAAATTTGCCGTTATGGGTAAAATATCCAACGCCAGGAAGCGGACTGGTTTTTAGTACATTTCCCCAAGGCTTTAGCCAAGTTTCACTTTCTTTATCGAATCGTAAAAACATAAGTTTGTCGTTACTGGCAAGCGTAATAGCAGCAAACTTACCGCTTGGATGCCAGGTAAAGTGAGGGATAGCAGGTATACTTTCATCTGGCAATGCAATTTTACTGTAATTTAAAATTTGAATTCCATCGTCGGTAATAGTACCTATTGCAATGGAATCAGAGCCAATAAATGATAGAGCAAAAAAATTTTCCTTTGGATGAAATGCGACAACTGTAGGGATATGAGGAAATACTTTTCTATCTAATTGGGTAATATTTTTAGGATTACCAATGTCAACTAAAGTAAGCTGACTAGCTTTTGTGATTTCCTGCAAATATTTCACATCATAAGAAGCTGGTCCGTCTTGTTCTGCTATTAGGGCATATTTCTGATTCCTGTCTATCGATAAGCTATTGGGCCACCTTCTCACTGAATTACTTATTGATATTGAAGAGGTTTCAACCAAATCATTTTCAGCAATTTGAAAGACGGACCATCAGATGACCAGGAAGGCACATTAATCGTTCCTTGTCCTCCGGTAAAACGAGCTAATTCTTTAATACTTCCACTTGCTAAATCATATAAACGCAAAGCTACTTTTTTCATAGCAGGATGTTGATCGCCTTGATCTTCTAAATAAGAAAGAAACACAAAATATTTTCCATCAGGGGATGGATGAGGAAACCAGTTAGAATAGGTATCAGAAGTTAGCTGAACAGACTCTTCTCCATTGGCTTTCATTCGCCAAATCTGCATGTTTCCTGACTGTATGGAATTATGATAAATGTATTTGCCATCATGAGAAAATTCAGGTCCATCGTCCAAACCCGCATTAAAAGTGAGTTGTTTCTCTTTTCCTCCTTTGGTGGCAATAGCATAAATATTAAATTCCTCATTTCGCAAAGCAGTGTACAGAAGTGTTTTACCATCAGGCGACCAACCATGCCAAAAAGAAGGGGTATTTGTAGTGACTATCTTAGGTGTACCTCCTAAGTGAGGAACCGTATAAATGCGAGAAGTTCTAAAGTTTCTATTTTCATAAGATTTACCAAGCTCATCGTAATGGCTAAAAGCAATGAGTTTCCCATCAGGTGAAATACCATGATCATTGTTGCATTTATCAGCAAAACCTGTTTCTATTAGCGTTTTATTACTTCCATCAACAGGTATTTTGTATAATTTTCCTAAGCTATTTACAATAAAAAATTGTCCGTCTTTACTCCAATTAGGTGCTTCAAAGTGAATGTTTTCCTCGTAAATGGTCTTTCGTTCGTCAGTGTCTACATGATAGGTTTCTAATTTAGAGGTAACATTCGTAATTTGAGCTACAAGTAATTGTGGGAAAGCCATTCCTAAGATAAAGGGAATCCATCTCGTATATATCATTTTGCATCGTAATTTTTTCATGATGCAAAATTTAAAACTATCCATCGATAATTATCAACCATAAACAACCCAATACTGACCAAAATCAACGATTGGCGGCTCTAAAACGTTGGGGTGATTGTCCATTTGTGTTTTTAAAAAATCTTGAAAAATGTGTAGGTTCAGAAAAGCCCAAATGAAAAGCAATTTCAGCAATATCTTTTTCAGTAAATAAAATTAAAAACTCGGCTTCTTCAAGCAACCTATCCTGTATGATTTCCTTAGCTGTTTTATGGCTTTCCAATTTACAAATCGCGTTGAGGTAATTAGGAGAAATATTTAAAAGTGAAGCATAATCGTTTACAGTTTTTAGCTTCAAAAATAGGTTGTTCACTAAATTTTTATAGGCAATAAATTGCTTCGAGTTTCTATTGGTTTGAGCAGCTTTTTTATGATATTCAGCATGTGTATGTTTAAGATAGAATAATAGGTTAAGTATAGTAGCACGTAAAACCTGTATTCTAAATGGATTAATGCTATGATAAGAAGTGTGTAGCATTTGGAATAAGGCAAGTACATGTTTCTGATTTGCTTGGGGAAGTATGAGACAATTTTCATAGCAAACATCAAATAAATCTATAAAATCATTTTCTATACTTCCTTTGTAAAAGTTTAAGAAATTCTTTTTAAAGTATAATAGATAGCCTTGTAATTGCTCATCTCTTATCCATGAGTAAACATGCTCAGGCGAAATGAAATAAATAGTATCTTCTGTTTGTGCTTTTTTATGTGCATTGAACCAGTAAGTTCCTTTTCCTGCTTTAGTAATAAAGTTTATTTGATAGAAATCTTTTTGGCAAGCTTGCATATATATCACTGTCTCTTTATTTAACTCAGTGAATTTCATGATGAAAGCACCCTCAACATTAGTACTAATCTTGCAACCTGCCGCTGCTAGGTACTCATTAATGGTTTTAAATTGGTAAATATTGGTATGCATTTAATCTGCCTTGATCTTATAGCCAAAAGATAAGAATTTAATTGAATCAGTTTAAAGTATTCCAAAAAATAGATACTAATAATCTTATTTTCAGTAACTGAGTTTTATGATGGATAATACGTGACATGGTTAATTTTGGGCATGAGTTTTATAGCCAAATCCACGATTAAACAAATAAGCAGAAAGCTTAAAAGAGGATTGTAAAATAGTAAATCCTTTCATCGTAAATCGGACTTCTATATGAATTTGAGCTCTAAACTCCCAATTACTTCGACAAAACCGAATAAAATAATCTCAATTATTTGCTATTAGTCGAAATGTGCAGTTAATTTATTCGACAAAACCGAAACTAATCACCTATAATAATGAAAGGTTTTTATTTAGGAGAATTTGAAGAGTTAGTAATGTTGGCAGTTGCCATATTACAAGGAGAAGCTTACGGCATAGCGGTGATGGATGAGATTAAACGGCAGTCAGGTCGTAACAGTACCATTAGTACGGTACATGAAACCTTAATCCGCTTAGAAAAGAAAGGCTTCCTTAATTCATATACTGGTGGTGCGACCAAGGTAAGAGGCGGGAGAAAAAAGCGCTACTTCGAAATAACGGCTTTTGGTAAAAAAGCAATTAATGAAACACGTGATCTACGTAACAGAATGTGGCAACAAGTACCACAGATTTTATGGGAGGGAGGGAGTTTATTATGAAAAAGCAGAAACACAATACAAGTTCACATCCTCCGCATTGGTTAGATAACTTTGTTCGATGGTATTGTACGGAAGATTATCAAGATGAGGTCTTAGGAGATTTGCATGAACTATTTGAACGAAAGTTAGAGACTGACTCAATTGCATCAGCTAAGTGGTGGTATGCTTGGAATGCGCTCATGTTCATGCGCTTATACAATTTAAAAATTATTCAAAATAGATTAATCCTGAAAAATTCTAGTGCTATGTGGAAAAACTATCTAAAAATTAGCTATCGCCATTCAATCAAAAATGCTCCTTACATAGCTATAAATGTAGTTGGTTTAGGCTTGGCATTGGCTTGTGGCATTTTTGCCTATGTGTTAGTAGAATTTAACTTAGAGTATAATCAGTCTTTCAGTAACACCAATAACATTTATCAAATTGGTTTACAACGCACGAAAAATGAAGGCAAATATGAAGTCCGTTCTGATAGATCGCCCTTAACTATAGGTGAAAAGGCCAATAATGAGATTGCCGGAATAGAGAATTTCAACCGATTCTTAAGGCAAGGTGATTATTTCAGCAATGGAGATGAAGTGTTTTGGGAAAATATTGCTTATGCAGACACTACTTTTTTCGAATTTTTTGATGTGCCACTATTATCAGGTGACTATCAAACATTTAAGTACAACCCATTAGCTGTTTACATTGATCAAGAAATAGCCCACAAGTATTTTGGAAATGAACCTGCCGTTGGGAAGACAGTTTATATCAACTTTCAAAAAGAAAAAGAAGTAATAGTTGAGACAGGTGAAATAAAAAAGGAAAATATTCTTGAGCAAGCAGGATTTGAAGTAGCAGGTGTTTTTGATAAAATTCCGAATAATACCTGCATTAAGACAAAAATTTTAGTGAATATTGATCACTATTTCAAGTATAAGCACATAGATAAAAGCGATGCAAATTCTTGGGCAATGCCTGCTACCTTTATTAAGCTAGAAAAAGATTTACCTTTCCAAGCAATTGAGAAACATTTGCAGCAGTACAAAGCACACTATAATTATGGAGCAGCCAGTGTTTGGAATATACAGCATTTTAACTTAATACCATTTAAAGCAATTGGTGCAAATCGACATAACCTAAATGATCGCGCCTTTTCACAATATAATATTGATGCAGAACCATTGATTATTTTTAGTGTAATAGCCCTACTAATTTTATTGGTTGCTATTTTCAACTTCACTAACACTGCTATGGCATTTGCGCAGAAACGCGTTCGAGAGATAGGCATCCGAAAAGTTTTAGGGGGTGTAAAAGTGCAGATTATATGGCAGTTTCTTTTTGAAAACTTCATCACTTGCATGCTTGCACTTGCGCTCTCTTTAGTTTTTGCTACATATTTTATGGCTTGGATAGATAGAACAGGTCCCCCTTTTGAACTTGTATATGAAGGTAATTATAGTATGATGGGTTTCTTGATAGGCTTATTATTAATTGTGTCTGTTATTTCAGGTATCTATCCCGCTTTTTATATTGGAAGCATGAAGCCTTCACCCATTTTGAAAGGTAATTTTAAGATAAAAGGGGCGAATAATTTTACTAAAATCTTACTAGGAATCCAGTTTGGTATTTCTTTCATTGCTGTTTTTAGTGGCATTGTCATGTTTCAAAATGTACAATACTTAGCTGGCTTAGATTTAGGATACGACAATAAAAATGTTTTGTATGTGTATGTAGATAAAGAGGATATAGAACCATTCTTACATGATGTCAAACAGATTCCCGGAGTAGATTCGGTACTTATTTCTAAAAGCCATATAACTGATTGGTCTAAAGCTGCCAAATTTGACTACCAAGAAAATGAAAAAGAAGTAGACTTTCTAGCAGTAAATGAAGCATATCTTGACCTCATGGATGTTACTTTATTAAGTGGTACAGGTTTTTATACCGACGCTGAAAAAGGACACATGGAAACTGCTATTATTAATGAAACCCTTGCCAAAGAATTTCAAGGAGAAAATCCTATTGGAAGAATAGTAAAAGTAGATAGCGTTGAAAAGTATGTAATTGGTGTTGTTAAAGATTTGATTTTCAGTGGGTATGATGAACAAAAAGGAACAAACCCCATGGTAATAATACCAAATAATGAAAGAGAAGGGTTCATCGTTGCGAAAGCCTTACCAGGGCAAGTAAAAGCAGTACAGGAAGCAGTAAAAGAAGTATGGAAAAAATATGTGCCTTATCAGCCTTACGAAGGAAGGTTACAAGCTGATATCTTTGGTAAAAGTGTCGATTTGGGAAAATTATTCAAGGAATTATTCCTTTTCTTGGCTATACTTTCAGTTTTACTCTCAGCCTCAGGGCTTTTTGCCCTCATGTCTTTAACAATTAATAGAAAAGTAAAAGAAATAGGCATACGCAAAGTATTAGGTGCTACTTTTAAACAAATTTTAGTCTTAATTAATAAACCTTATATATGGATAGTGATGCTGGCTTGGTTAATAGGAATTTCCTTAGGTTACTTGGTTGCTTTTAAAGCATTTTTACCTCGTTTCAAATACCATATTGATGCAGGAGCTACTCCATTTATCATTTCTTTAATCATTGTTTTGGTAATTGCAACCCTCACTATGGGTGGAAAGGTTTTAGCGGCTGCCAATGCCAATCCTTCTGATACATTAAGAATAGAATGAGGAGATTTCGTTATTTAGCAAAACTAAGCATCTTCAGGTTAGGGTAGAGGCTCTTGCAAGTATTTTGGTTGGTAAAACCTTTGAAACCGATTTGAAATTACCTTGCTTTTGCTGCATGGCTTGTAAGAGTAGTTGAGCGGCGGTTTTTCCCATTTCATAAGCTGGTTGGTAAACAGAAGAAAGTGCAGGATTGAGAAATTCATCAAAGGCTTCATTGTTAAAT
>JBCDJE010000161.1:0-7982 GCA_038748185.1 Bacteroidota bacterium | reverse complement strand
CTACAATAATAAGTTTTAAAAAGCTTTTATTTTTCAATTCTGAAACCCAGCTATCCAATGCTTTTTCACTTGCCGAATTCAGTGTTATTTTATTGAAATCAAAATAAACGGTTTCTGTTTTTTGTCCTAATTCAGTTTTTTCTCTTTGTATTTCTCCCACTTTTACTGTGATTTCATCTTCATTTGTTGAATCTGTAGGATTTGAAGTTTGTAGAGAATCCATTTTATTTTTAAGTTCCTTAACTGTATTTAGGTCGTTATTTTCCTTATCGATTTTAGGATTCTTTTGAATTGATGGAGTTTTCTTATTTTTTATTATTTGTTTTTTATCAGGAGTTTCCTTATCCTTTTTTATTTTTTTCTTCTTTTTCCTGCGCTTTTTCTCTTTTTTATTCTTGATTTTGCGCTGCCTTTCTTTTGGAGTGATACCTTTTCTAAACTCCATCCCTACTTCAAAGGCATTATTAAAAACATTATTTCTAAGCCCAGTTTGTATATCATAACTAAAGCCTGTAGAAAATTGTGGCGTATGGTACTGCAAGCCAAGTACTACAGCTTTAGCTATTTTATAGCGTGTATGTAACTCAATGGTATTTAATTGATTTACACGATACTGAAAAGCTGATCCTATATTCAATAAATCGGTTCCGCCACTTCTGGTATAAAGGAATGATGGAATGATACCGTAATCGTCATTTTCAAAAAAATGGTATCCGCCTTCTGCTTGTAAAGTGAGTGGAATTGCACTCTCACCGGCAAGAACCGATTCATTAGGTCGGTTAACATCGTAGAGAGAAAGGCCTAAAAAATATTCTTTATCGATGAGATCTTTTCCTTTAATAAATACTCCTGCTCCAACGCTATAGTACCTAGATTGAAAATCCCCAAAGTTTTCGCCAATATCGATTGATGGATCAAAACCGGAAACCGGATTAAACTGTGAGCCGGTTGAATAATTCCTTAGATTGATACCTTTATCAGTATATCGAACTAACATACCAAAGCCTAGGAACTGATCTCTGCTTGTTTGCAAGATATGTGTATAACCCAAGGCAAGCTCTGTGGCTTTAAACAGCCCAGACTGGTTAGTGGCATCATTAAACACAGAAAAATTTACAGCTCCCCAGCCTGTTTCAGAACGGGTTATGCTCAATGGATATGATCCAGAAGCATACATGGTATTCATATTGAGGTTGGTATTTGTTCCTAAGTTTCTATATGCAACCCTTAAAGCAGCTTCATCTTTTTCGATATACCTACCCGGATTAATTCTATCAGGTGTGAAGTTAAATTGTGAGAAATTTTGATATTGCCCGTATAGTCCTTCATGAAAAACTGTAAAGGCAAAAACGAATAAAAATAATTTTATCAGGAAGTACATATCGCTGGTTATTAGAGCATTCTTAGCATTGTTAAGCTTACTAATAATTACCTGAGTAAGGTCAAAAAGCCTTCTTGTTTACCGCTAAAAAGAATAGGTTCTCCGTTCTCGTACTTTCCTTCTAGTCGCCAAAAGTACGTGCCGTTTTTAAGTACTCTACCGGATTTACTTCCATCCCAGCCGACTTGCTGTAGCGTATTTATATCTTCAGATTTATAAACTGTGTTTCCTTGGCTATCAAAAATATGGAACGAGATGTTGTTTACATTTTGCAGACCGTAGAGCTTAAAAGCATCATTATTACCATCGCTATTTGGAGTAAATAAATTAGGAATAAATAACGTGCCTGTAACAATCTCTTTTTCTACAGTAACTAAAACAGAATCAAGTACTTCACAACCTGAAGAATCTTGCATGATTACTATGTAAGTTGTAGTAACTAATGGATCGACAATGGGAGTAGGAGAGTTAATATTATCAATATTATTATCTGGCGACCATTCATAAGAAATAGCATCAAATGCTTCTAATTGTGCACTTTCTCCTTCTTTGATAATAACATCTTCTCCTGCTTTAGCTTTGAGGTCATAAGTATCAATTACCACCGAATCTGAGAGAATACATCCAGCTTCATCTTGTGCAACTACTTTTAAGATATCATTTTCTAAAACTTCGAATGCGATAGTGTTTCCATTGCCTAAAGCACCCTGCATAGCAGATGTCCATTCCACTTGTGCCCATCCATCTTCAGGGATCGTATAATTGAGCATTTCATTTTTACAGACGATTGTATCGTCTCCGAGAGATATCTCATCTCGTTCAGGGGCGACTTTTACACTCCATGATACAGCAAGCGTACAAGAAAAATCATTAGGAACTACATAGAAAATGGTATCATCTGTAGCTAAATCAATTTGTAATTTATCGGAAGTTCCTAAATATCCTTGGTTTACAGAAAACCATATTGCCTGAGAATTTTCAATTGGATTGACTAACTCCAAAGTATTTCCTTGACACAAAAGTGTATCTTTTAATTCAATATCAACACAATCGTACAATACATTACCGAAGCATATACTATTGTTGGTGGCATTTGCCAAAGAGTTATCTACTGGGTGTACGCCCCAAAATATACGCCCACTCAATAGCTCATTCAAAGTAAAAAAAGAGGCATGCCCTGCTATACCATGTTGTGGCATTTTCCTTATACCATTTTCAGTATTGAAGAAAGGAGAAACTAGATCTACCCCAAACTCGTTTCTCCCGACAAATACATCATAAGTTAAAGCAGATTGAGGTGTTAAATCGTCTTCTGGCGGAATCCATGAGAAAATTGTTTTGCCATGGATCGCTATTGCAAAAGGATCAGTTGGGGCAGGAGGCATATAATTGGTATCGGGAAAATGATTAAGGTATAATCCCGAAGCAATGTTATTGGCTTCCATTAGAAGTACATCTAAATCGCCGTCGTTATCTATGTCACCCAAACTTGAATAGGGTATTTGAGGTAGAAGGGTATCTAGTATTTGGTAATTACCAAGGGTATTATATTGGTAAATTACTGTTTGAGTTTGATCTTGAGCATCTTTACCAGAAAAATATATATCAGCGAATCCGTCTTTATCTAAGTCGGCGATGAGCAGTGCTTCTGATAAATAATTATTCAGTTGTTGATATAAAGCAAAATTTCCCTCACCTTGGTTAAGGTATAGATTTGTTTGAAATACTCCATCTGCATCAGTTCCCGATAAGCCAAACTCTGGGTTTCCATCGTGGTTAATGTCACCAATGCTTATTTGTTTTCCACCAAAAGCTGTTTCAATCTCATTTACTTCATACTTAAAGTTTTCTTTATTGATAATCAGTAAAGTTTTCCAAGTATTATCTGAAGCTTTCCCACTGATAATCAAATCGGTATAAATATCTTTATTTACATCTAACAAGCCAATAGTGGCATCTGCTAATCCCTCAATATTCGTAGTGATTTCTTCAAAACTTCCATCTGTATTTTTATAAAATGCAATGGTGTTATTCCCATCTTCTCTTACTCCACTAAGTACTAAGTCATAATCTCCATTTAGATCAAAGTCAACCCATTTTCCTATACCTGATTGCCAATTATTAAATGTTGCATCAACTTTAGAAAAATTAAAATCTCCATCATTTTGCCATATCTGTGCGATAAATGTATTAGTGTTATCATTACCTGTAACGAAGATATCGAGGAAGGTATCGTGATTAAAATCTGCGATAGAAAAGCTAGAATTTAAAATATTGGGCAAATTAGTGTTTACTAGCGCAGTTGAATTATTATTATTTTTAAGAAAATAACTTAAAGGCTTTCCCAGAGAATCTATCCCTATTAGCATAGCATCTTGGTAAGAATTATTATCAAAGTCAGCCCATAAGATAGTGGGTTCAGTCAAGTTAGGGAGATTTAAAGAATCAGTTAACTGGAATGTTTGAGCGTTTGTTGATAAAGAAGGTAGTAAAAATGACAAGCAAAAAATATAAGCTATCTTTCTCATGATAATCGTTGATAAGATTTAAAAATGATGATAATATGTATTTAATGGTTTTGATAACAGCCGATCGAATTAAATGGAGAACTCTTTATTTAATTTGAACACTATTCTATATGAAAAGTAATTGGTATGCTCAATGTAGATGGAATAGGCTCACCATAAACTTTTGCAGGGGACCAAGGTGGCATTTCCCGAATGATTCGCATTGCTTCTTGATCTAAAATTTCATGAAGCCCAGCTAAGACGGTAATATCTTTTGCTTTCCCCGATTCATCTATCACAAATTCAATGACTACCGTACCTGCTATCTTTTGATCTTTTAGCTTCTCAGGATATATTATTGCGCTACTGAGATAAGTGTAGAGAGAGTCAAGTCCTATAATAGGTGTAGCTTCTTCGTATGCTGTAGCGTTTGCATTGTACTTTGTTATGTTATTATCTCTCTGTACAATTTTAGTTGGAACTTCATTTTTTTGTGTTTGCTTAATCGGTTTCTGAGTTTTTATTTGAGGTACTACAAGCAATATCTTTTCTTCTTTAGTTTTATCATCTACATCAATTAGGGGCGTTTCGGTAGGTGTCTCTAATATGTTTTCATTTTTATATTTTGCATCTTTTTGAGACAAATCTTCCTGAGCATTTAGCGCAGTTTCTTGCTCATTTTTAGCTTTGTTTTCTATAAAAAGCCTTTGTTCTGCTTGCTTAATTTTAACAGATGTTTCTTTAAATTGATATATGGTAACACCGACACCTGATAAGAGCAAGATGCATAATCCGACGAGCAATCGGTATTTAGTGGATAATTTAGGCTGCATTACTTTCCCCTCTTGAACCTTAAATAAGACCTTTTCGAAGTCTTTCATTTGCTTTATTTCCTTTTTTGCAACAAAAGGAGCTTTGTTTACTACTTTGTATTTTCGAACCATAGTCGTATTGATTAGCTAAGCTGCCTACTTACTTGTTATTATTTTAGTATAGCCACAAGATTTTGCTTAGGCATAAGCATCTATTTTCTTTAAAATAATTTTTAGTTTATCGAGTATCCGATAGGTTTTAACTTTTGCATTATTTTCAGTTATTGATAAGATTTCCCCAATCTCTTTAAATGATTTTTCCTCATAAAATCTTAATTCGAGTAATACTACTTCTAAGCTTTTGAGTTGCTGGAAAGCTTTACCGAGGTAATATCGCATTTCCTCTTCATCGAGATTTTTATATTTTAATTCTTCTTGTAAAAAATGGATTTGATGGTCTCCTAGCACTACCAGCCTTTCTTTCTTAGTTTTTCTAAAAAAAGCCGTTACTTCATTAATAGCCACACGATATAACCAAGCTACAAAGGAAGAATTGGTTATTTTATAATCTTTAAGGTTAACCAATGCTTTGTAAAAAACTTCAGCACATACATCTCCAGCTATTTCCTTTTCGCCTATTTTTTTAAAAATGAAGTGGAAAATTTCTTCATAATACCAATCGTACAAAGGCTTAAATTTTTCAGGATTTTCCTTTGCTTGTTCTATCACCCTTTTTTCGTCAAGCTTCTTAATTTTCCTTTTTGTTAATAGCTTTTCCAATTAATTCATCGGTTACTGTAATTAGGTTGTTAATTCAGTACTCCAATGAATTTCTCATGAAAAAGATACAAAAAAATATGATTTTATTTTGGCTAATTGATTGACGTGAAAAGTGATTACTTTCTTTCTTCTTGATTTTAAAAACCTTTAAGAATAAGCCAACAGGAAAATGCCTAAATGTTACTCTACTCAAGCTTAGTTTAATCTACTATAGTTAAGCAATGCATCTACAGTATTGGGTGCAGTATCGTTTAGTTCAAAATCTATAGAATTAAAAATATCTCCAAAACGCATATATTCAGATGAAGTGGATATTGAATTATTTCCATATACCACCGTTCCTATTTTTGATGATAAATAAGCATTTAAAGAATCAATTTTTGCTATATTAATTTTATGGTTTTTTTTAGTTCTTTTAGATGTTAGTAAGTAATACTTCTCTTGTTTTGAAAACTGAAATACTTCTCTAGTTCCACCCATGCATCTAAGTTGATGAATTTTAATTTCAAAATGATTCATGGCAAATACCTTATTTAAGGTCTTTGTATCATTCGTTATTTTCGGCTTACACGAAAGAAGAATAAGGACAAATACCAAAAATGCTAACAAGTTTGTATTACTGTGATTTTGTATCATTATCGTAGATTATTTTTCATAAAAACTACTAACCAATCACAACTAACTAACTCCTCACTTGCCCTTCTCCTTTTACTACCCACTTATAACTACAAAGCTCTTCTAATGCCATAGGGCCGCGAGCATGAAGTTTCTGGGTACTAATCCCTATTTCAGCACCCAAACCAAATTGCGCTCCATCGGTAAAGGCAGTAGATGAATTGGCATAAACCACAGCAGCATCAACCCGATTAAGAAAAGTTTCAATATGTGGTATATTTTCAGAAACAATCGCTTCGCTATGGCGGGAACTATATTTTCTAATGTGATCAATTGCTTCAATAAGACTGCCTACCGTTTTGACTGACATTTTCATGGACAAAAATTCTGTTCCAAAACTTTCAGCATCAGCCCTATGCAACAAGTTAGAAGGATAATTTCCTGATAAAACTGCAAAAGCTTTTTCATCGGCATAGATGATCACTTCTTTTGTCGCTAGCTTTTTAGCAATATTAGGCAAATCGGTAAGTCTGCTTTCATGTATAACTAAACAATCTAGTGCATTGCAAACACTTACTCTTCTGGTTTTAGCATTAAATATGATTTCAGAGCCTTTCTCAAGATTAGCAAACTCGTCAAAATAGGTATGTACAATGCCTGCACCTGTTTCAATTACGGGAACTTTAGCATTTTCGCGCACAAAATTGATTAAGCCTTGGCTTCCTCTAGGAATGATAATATCTACAAAGTCGGTTGCATTTAAAAGTGCTTGGGTTGCAGCTCTTTCAGGAGGTAAGAGTTGTACTACATCGGTTGAAATATCAAAACTTTGCAATACATTGTGGATAATTTTCACAATTGCTTTGTTAGAATCATCTGCATCTGTCCCCCCCTTTAGTACACAAGCATTCCCCGATTTAAAGCAAAGAGAAAAAACATCGAAAGTAACGTTGGGTCTGGCTTCGTAGATAATACCGACTACACCCAATGCCACAGTTCTTTTTTCTATACTTAAACCATTTTCTAGCGATCTATTCATTAGTATTTTACCCAATGGATCAGGTAAGTCTGCCACCTTCCTAATATCATTAGCGATATCTTTAATACGAGTTTTGGTAAGCTTGAGGCGATCGTATTTGGGATCTTCAGGCGACATTCTTGCCAAATCTTTTGCATTGGCTATTAATATAGCATCAGTACTTTTTTCAGCTTCTTCTGCTAATTTTTTAAGTACACGTACAATGATACCTGAATTGATACTTCCTAAAATAAAGCTTCCTTGCTTTACTGCTTCAAAATATTTTTGATATTCCATTATTTAATTCAATTCAAAAAGATATAGATAATCGTAATGTATAATAGGTTTATGGTTCCTTTTGCCTATAATATTTGTTGCATGGTTGGCAGAATAACTGCTAATGCCTAGGCCTAGTTCAAGTTGGTTTTCGTCAAAAATGCTTATTATGTCTCCTTTATTAAATTGACCATGGAGTGCTGTAACGCCAATTGGTAATAAGCTATTCGCTTTTTCTGCAAATAAAGCATTCTTTGCACCTTCATTTACAATCAGTTTCCCTTTGCTATATGCATTAGAGGAGGCAACCCACTTTTTTAAAGTAGAGGTACTGTTAGTAGCAGGAAAAAGGGTACCTGGTGTTTTTTGTTGCATCAATGCCAATATAATTCCCTCAGTTCTACCATTGGCAATATGAACCGGAATACCTAGACCAGCTACTTTTAATGCATTTCTGCATTTTGTAATCATACCTCCTCTTCCAAAATCAGATTTCTTTGCCACGACAAAAGTATTTAATTCTCGGCTATTTCCAGAAAAAGTCTTAATGATATTAGAACTTTCCAATGAAGGATCACCATCATAAACGCCAT
>JBCDJE010000160.1:0-7983 GCA_038748185.1 Bacteroidota bacterium | reverse complement strand
CGCTCCAGAGATGATTTCCATTAATTCTCCGGAGCGACATGACTACCATGTTTTGGAAGAAATACAATGATGCCTGCTAAAAATAGCTGCACACCAATAATCAACATCACCAGAGAAAGAAAGAATAAAGGTTGCGCTACTACTTCTCTTGTAGGCACTTCGTGTAGAAAATTTGATATATAAATTTTCTCCAATAAGATTTTAGCGGCAAAGATAAGTCCTAAAATAAACGAAAGTGTCCCCATAGTACCAAAAAAATGCATGGGTCGCTTTCTAAAGCGAGATACAAAAGTTATAGAAAGTAAATCCAGAAAACCAAAAATAAAACGCTCTAGCCCAAACTTCGTATTTCCATATTTCCTAGCCCTGTGTTCTACTACTTTTTCTCCAATTTTATAAAACCCATTCCATTTGGCTATTACAGGAATGTATCGATGCATTTCGCCATAAACTTCTATGGTTTTTACTACATTGGCTTTGTATGATTTGAGCCCACAATTAAAATCATGTAGTTTAATGCCCGAAGAAAGTTGCGTCACCTTATTAAACAATTTAGAAGGGATTGTCTTACTAATTGGGTCGAAGCGCTTTTTCTTCCAACCTGAAACCAGATCGTAACCTTCTTCTGCTATCATTTTATATAGTTCAGGTATTTCATCTGGGCTGTCTTGTAAGTCAGCATCCATGGTAATAACTACTTTACCTACAGTAGCTGAAAAGCCTACTTGTAATGCCGCAGATTTACCATAATTTCGTAAAAAGCGAATCCCTCTTATTGCCGGGAACTTAGCTTTTAACGATTTTACTACCTCCCACGATTCATCCTTACTCCCATCATCTATTAGCAAAACTTCATAGGTAAATTGATTGCCTTGCATCACCTTATCAATCCAACTGATGAGTTCAGGCAAAGATTCTTCCTCATTAAAAAGAGGAATAACCACTGATATTTGTGGAGGAGTACCTTTCAAATTTCTTTCTAACATTTAACACGCTCTATCAAAAAAATTAGCCGACGTAAACGCCGGCAAATAATTCATTTAGCACAAAGGTATAAATCCTGTTAAATACTTGGTACAGTTAGGCACTTTAATACACTTCAGGATTCTCTTTTCTAAAAATAAGTGACATTACCAAAGAGATTAGGAATCCAAAAAACAATCCACCAATAATACCAAATACTAAAATCATTTCAGGAGTGGTAAAATTTGCTGTCATAGCTAATGCTTGCTCTATTTGTTCATCGGATAAATTGGGATTTTTCATCATTTCTTCACGTGTAACATCCGCAATCATTTGAATCATAGAATCATCAACCAATTTCAAGTACAAGTAAGTAAAAATGCTGGAAAATACCGATGAAATAACCACAATGAGCATGCCCAGGCTAATACCCTGCCCAAGCTTCATAAAGCCATCATTATAACCTTTAAATTCCCGATAGGCAAAGACCAGAATAATAATCATAAAGGCAAAAGAAAGATAGCCTAATGACTGCTCCCCTGCTAACCCGGTGAGTTGGAGCAAAAGTGAATACCCAATATTAAAAAGCCCCAGAATAATCCCGTATTTTATTCCAATTGATTTTACAGATACCTTATCTATATTGTCTTCCATGTCGATTGTATTTTAAATTTATTATTTATTCAATTCCCATTGTTCAACTTTTAATAAAATAGTCTTACCGATTTCAGGCAAATTAGCAGAAGAGGCGAAAGTAGTAGTAAACAATTCATTGCCAACTAATACTTGTAGGATTTTTTTCTCCTTATCTATGGTTATTATTTCCCCTAAAATGCCTGTCTTTTCAAGTTGTTTAGTTCCTAAAACCGCTGCTACTGACCCAAACTGCGTTTTTCTTCCTTTTTCAAGTACCATAATATAATTAGCTAATCTAGCAGCCTCGGTGTGGTCGTGCGTTACCAATAATACAGTTGTTGGATATTTTTTAAGCAAAATTTTCAAATCTTGTTGAAGACGATCACGCATTTCCTGATCAAGTGCAGAAAGCGGTTCATCCAGCAGTAATAAATCAGGTTGCCTTATCACTGCTCTTGCCAGTGCTACACGCTGTTGCTGCCCACCAGAAAGAAGATGTGGTTTTACATTAGCCAATGTTGTTAAATTAATAACCGATAACAGCTCATCAATAATGTTTCTATTATTTTTTTTAGCTAGTGCAAATAATAAATTTTCCCTTACAGTCATATTTGGGAAAAGCGCATATTCCTGAAATAAAAAACCTATGCTACGTCTTTGTGGTGGAAAATTGATTTTACTTATACTATCAAACCAGTAATTGTTATTTATTTTTAAGTATCCTTTATCGGGTGGTAATAAACCGGCAAACATCTTAAGCAAGCTGGTTTTTCCCTCTCCTGAGCCTCCCATTATTGCTGTAATAGAATTTAATGGTAATTTTTCAGTAAGCTCAAGTTGTAACTCACCTTGCTGATGATGGAGCTTTTTTGAAAAACTAAATTCGAGCATAATTAATAAGCGTTCCTTTAATTAGTAGATGGGAAGTAGCAAAAATTACAGTTCTCCTGTATTTTTTTCAGCGTTAAAATAATTGACGAAGGTGAGTACTAACAAAGAGAAAACAAGTAAAATAAGCGCATATAAATTCGCCGATTGATAATTGAGCATTTCTACTTCATTGTAAATAGCGATAGAAGCTACGCGGGTTTCATTAGGAATATTTCCACCAATCATTAAGATAACTCCAAACTCTCCTATGGTATGCGCAAATGAAAGTGTAAGTCCTACAACCACTGAAGCTTTGATATTAGGTAATAATACTTTAAAGAAAGTGACCCAACTTGATTTACCAAGGGTATAGGCTGCATCTTCGTAATAGGCAGGCAAAGATTCTATTGCTGAAAGAATTGGGTTAACCATGAAAGGCAGGCTAAAAATTACAGAGCCTATTAAAATACCCGTAAAGCTAAAAACCAGTCTGAGATCGAAAAGCCGTTCAAAAGTGCTTCCTAAAAAGCTTTCAGGATTAAATGCTACTAGTAAATAATACCCTAGCACAGTTGGCGGCAGTACAAGGGGAAGACTTACTATCGCCTTTACCAAGGGTTTTATAAAAGTGAATTTTAATTTAAAATGAATAAGGTACACTAATGGTAAACCAATAATTAGCAGAATAAGGGTAGTAAAAGTAGCTAGTTTAAGGCTTAACCATAAAGGCGAAAAGGAAATATCCATATTTCAAAAGTACACTTTTAGCAGTAAAGCGTATGGGAATGATACATATAACCTTTAAGTAGAAATATCTTCAACAAAAGCACTATTCAAGAAGATTAGCCAAACCAGCAGGAGAGTAATTAATTGATTTTAGTGTCTTATTATCACTTTTTCTGTATACTAAAAATAAGCCGTCTACTTGTTTATAATAACAGTCGGTAGTGCGCTCTTTTTGATAGTAAGCCACAGTAGCTTGTGCCTCCGCTTCAGTTTTACAAGCCTTTGACATATTAGAGCGTTGCACTTCATCAAACAAAGCTTTAAACTTCTCACCTAAACCAAATTCCAATACAGCTCCCGATAATACATATTGAATATCACACAAAGCATCTGCTACTTCTACCAAATCATTATTGGCAATAGCTTCTTCTAATTCTTTCAATTCTTCTGCAATAAGAGAAACCCGTAGCGTACACCGCTCAGGTGCCGGAATAACGGGTTGAGGTTCTATTGGGTGCTTAAATGTTTTATGAAATTCAGCGACACTTTCTAAAGATTCAGGAGATTTCATTGAGATTTTTTTAGCTAAGTTTGTTTTTAAAGCTCCAAAAATATAAAATTTGCAATCATCTCAACATTAATATGCTTAACTCAATATACATTGTGTAAATTAAAAATTATGAACAAGGAAGAACCCGAAAAAATGGAAGATATAGACTGGGATGCCTTAGAAGCAGAAGATAGGCTAGCGCATGCAGGAAAAGATGTAGAAGATTATGATAAAAAAGCTATAGATGCCGAAAAAGAGAAATTATCAGAAGAAGAAAAAACATCACCCTATCCTGATGATTTCTTGGCTGATATTAATTTATTGAATAAGGAGATCAAGAAGGATAAACCTAAACTTGGGTAATGATTTTACAGCTTAAGTAACTAACTAATCCTACTCCAGTTGCTTGGCGTTTTATTAATCTTATCTAGTTGAGTTTTTAGGATTTTATTTTTCTCTAAGCTGAGTTGAGCATCTTCTTCTAAAATTTCTCTAGCAAGTGCTCGTGCTTCTTGAATGATTTTTCCATCGCGGGCAATATCGGCAAATTTGAGATTAATAATACCACTTTGTTGTGTTCCGGTAATATCACCTGGACCTCTTAGTTTTAAATCTACATCGGCAATTTCAAAACCATTATTGGCTTCAGTCATGGTTTTGATTCTAATTTTTCCTTCTTTACTGATCTTATGGCTTGTCATTAATACACAGTAAGATTGTTCACCACCTCTCCCTACCCTACCTCGTAACTGGTGCAATTGTGCCAAACCAAATTTTTCAGCGTTTTCAATCACCATTACAGTAGCATTGGGCACATTTACCCCCACTTCAATTACTGTTGTAGCTACCATTATATTGGTTTCGCCTTTTATAAAGCGTTGCATTTCAAAATCTTTATCAGCAGCTTTCATCTTTCCGTGTACAATGGAAATGTGAAACTCAGGAAAGGCACGGCAAATACTTTCGTAGCCATCCATCAGGTTCTTATAATCGAGCTTTTCAGATTCCTCTATGAGTGGATATACAATGTAAGTTTGTCTTCCTTGATTTATTTGTTTTTTGATAAAGCCGAAAAGCTTTAGGCGGTTGTTATCAAAAAGATGCGTAGTTTGGATGGGTTTTCTCCCGGCAGGCAACTCATCAATTAAAGATACATCTAGGTCTCCATATAAGGTCATTGCCAAAGTACGAGGTATTGGTGTAGCAGTCATGACGAGAATGTGTGGATAGGCAGCACTTTTTTTCTTCCACAACTTTGCTCTTTGTGCTACACCAAACCGATGTTGTTCATCAATCACACATAATCCTAAATTTTTAAAATCTACTGTATCTTCTATAAGTGCATGAGTACCCACTATAATTTTTAATGACCCATCTAGTAACGTTTCATGTATTTCTTTGCGTTCAGACTTCTTGCTTGAACCAGTAAGTTTGGCAATACTTATTCCTAACTTTTCAGCGTATTCTTGTAACCCTGTAAAATGTTGGCCTGCCAAGATTTCAGTTGGTGCCATCATACATGCTTGTGCGCCATTATCAATGGCAATGAGCATACAAATAAAAGCTACAATGGTTTTACCGCTACCCACATCACCTTGTAGTAAGCGATTCATTTGTTTCCCAGATTTAAAGTCGGTATAAATTTCTTTTACCACTCTTTTTTGAGCTCCGGTTAAGTCGAAAGGAAGATGATTTTTATAAAAATCTGTTAGCGTAGGTACTTTATCAAAAACTTGCCCCGAAAACTTTTCTACTCTCAGTAATTTTAAAGACAGTAACTGCAACTGAATGTAGAAAAGCTCTTCAAATTTTAACCTAGCCACAGCTTTAGCTAATATTTTTGCATCCGTAGGATGATGTAAGTTATAAATAGCGTCTTTCCTACTGATAAAACCGTATCTATTAATAATTTCTTCTGGCAGAGATTCAGTAATGTGTTTTACGGCTTCTGGAAGTAGTGTTTTTATGAGCCGTGCTATGCCTCTTGAGTCGAGAAATTTATTTCTTAACTTTTCCGTTGTACTATAAACAGGTTCAAGCCCTCCTTTTTTAGCTGTTTCAACGGTCAGCTCTTCCATTTCAGGGTGGCTTATACTTATCGATCTGCCGTAACGCTGCGGTTTACCAAATATAATGTACTCCACTCCTAGCTTCAATCTTTTTCCAATCCATTGCGCACCTTGAAACCATACCAAATCTATACTACCTGAACCATCATGAAAACGGGCAACTAATCTTTTTTTCCGGCGATCTCCAACGGATTCAAGTTGAAGAATTTTACCTTTCAACTGCACATATGGAAGGTTTTCGTGTACTTCGGCAATAGTATAGAAACGCGTACGATCTTCATGCCTGAATGGAAAATGCTGTATTAGATCACCAAAGGTAAAAATACCTAACTCTACATTAAGCAATGCTGCTTTTTGTGGACCAACACCTTTAAGAAATTCTATTTTGGTATCGAAGAAAGCCAATTTTCAATCATTATCTTATCTGTGCAATTATAAAGTCTTTAAAATTAAAAACTTAAATACATTATAAAACCACTTATATTTTTCTGATAACTGTCTCCACTTTTTTACATTAACAAATAGTATTTTTTAAGGAAGTGTAAAATTCTCACTAACTTATCTCCACATTGCTGTAAAATATTTTTTTTAAAAGGAATGGATACCTATTACGTTGATGTAGAAATTAACTTTTTGGATAATGGATAACAGCATAAATACAAGTTATTGGTTTCAATCTACCTTTCATCCCAAACTTTCAAAGTACTACGAAAAAATAGAAAAATTGCGTAAACGCAATCTTGGTAAAAAAGAAGAAAAAGCAGTTGATAAAACTACTGAACAAAATGAGCAGGAGTCATTACCACAGAAAGAAGTACCTAAACTATTATCAGAATCCAATAGACCGCCCAAATCAATTGAAACAATTATACAAACCTCAAACACTATAACCTTACCCATACAAAACCAACAAAAAGAAATAAAACTTTTGAAAAAACAGCGAAAAAACTTACTGCGGATTTATACTTCCCTTAATGAAAATACGGAAAAATCAACTTCAGAAAACCCTAAAGGTGAAACAGATGATAATGCTAGCCAAGAAAACATACATAAGCGAGTAAAAAAAATACAAGCAAAACACAAAACAAGGCTACAGAAATCAGTTGCGGTTGCTCAAACAGAGCAGGATAAGATGAATACTTTTCTAAATAGTTTTGTAAAAGCAGTTAAAAATGATATAAACAAAAAATTATAACTTATTTATGCCCACACCTTAGTCCCTTCAGTGCAATTTTTGCAAATTTCAATCTGGCTTCGCGATTTCAATAGTGCTGCTCTGAAATTATTGTATTTCTCCCCCCTCCATAGTCCTTTGAAGCTGTTGTCATTTACATTACCTAGTCGATGATGTGCATCTTTATCGAAACAACAAGGTACTACCATACCATCCCAAGTTATTACACAAGAATGCCACATTTTCCAACAACTGTTTACCAAACTGTTTTTAATAGTATAGGTACCATCTATCTGTTTAGTATATCTCGCATATTTTTCTTGTGTAGGGATTAACGAAGACCCGTTTTTATAATCGTAAATTTGAGCAGTTTTAAGCCCTACTTCATCAACTCCTAAAGATTTAGCTAAAGCTTTCACTTCTTCAATTTGGTGTTCATTGGGTCTTACTACCAAAAATTGAAAGATGATATGTGGTGTTTTAGATTTAAGTTTTCTCTTCCACTTTACCACATTTTTGGTTCCTTCAATAACTTTTTCGAGCTTACCTCCAACCCTATATGACGCATATGTTTCTTGAGTAGTACCATCGATTGAGATAATTAATCTATCTAGTCCTGATTCTACCGTCCTCTTAGCAATATCATCAGTTAAATAGTGTGCATTAGTAGAAGTAGCTGTATAAATTTTTCTGTTTACTGCGTATTTTACAAGTACTAAAAAATCTGGGTTTAAATAAGGCTCACCCTGAAAGTAGAAAATGAGATAAGTGAGTGTTGGGGCAAGCTCGTCAATTGTTTTTTTAAATAAAGCTGAACCTAACATTCCGGTAGGCCTCGTCAAAGCTCTTAATCCGCTAGGACATTCAGGACAACGCAAATTACAGGAGGTTGTAGGCTCAAATGATATACTCACCGGCAAGCCTTTGTGCACAACTTTTCCCATCCATTTTGATAAATAATAGCTAAAAAGCAGATAAATTATATTTATCACTTT
>JBCDJE010000159.1:0-8016 GCA_038748185.1 Bacteroidota bacterium | reverse complement strand
TTTTTTAGTTTTTTCCTGTAACACTAATACCTCTATGAAGGAAATAGCCGAAACGGACTCCCAAGAAAATAAAGAGAAAGAACATGCACATCGTGGTCATGGAGATTCGCATAACGGTTCTGCTAATGAGTATATGCACCAAAGTTCAGTCGAAGATTTGATTAAACGTTTTGAATCTCCTGATAGGGACAAGTATCAACAACCTGAAAAAGTGTTGAACCATTTGGGAGATATAGATGGTAAAACCATCATGGATATTGGTGCAGGTTCAGGGTATTTTTCTGTAAAACTTGCTAATAAAGGGGCAAAAGTAATCGCTGCTGATGTGGATGATGAGTTTCAAGCTTTTATCAAAAAGCGGATTGAAGAAGAAAACTTAAAAAATATTGAATTACGTAAGATTCCTTACGATTCTCCTGCTTTAAAAGAAAATGAGGTAGATATAGTTTTTATTGTGAATACCTACCACCACATTGAAAACCGTTCTGACTATTTTAGCAAAGTAAAAAAGGGATTAAATGAAAATGGTGAACTGGTTATCGTTGATTTTTTTAAGTCAGAAATACCCGTTGGACCTCCGGTTAACCATAAGGTATCTATTGATGAAATCATAGCTGAGCTAAAAGAAGCTAATTATTCATCATTTGAAGTTGAAGTCAATCTATTGCCCTATCAATTTATTATAAAGGCTAGCTAGTTACGGCGGAAGGAACGCTCTCGGAAAGAATAAATTACTAACCTCAAGCAGTTATGAATCAAGTAATAATTGCAACGCCTTTGTATTAAGGTTTTGAAGTATCATGTTTTCCTATAATTGCTTTGTCTAAAATATTGCTGTGAGAGCACAGAAATAGGTGTGTAAATTAGTTGCTTGAATGATTATAACAAAGCAACTTCAATTTTTATGAGAAAGCTCTTTTTTGAAATAAATCTTCAAATCTTAATAGAGATGATCAGGTTATCATAATTGATAGACTTCGATTCTATATCAAGAACATTGGACGGATGAATTTTATCTTGGAAAACAGTATTATAGTAGAAAATTGGAATTGTATTTTTTGCACAAATCTTTTGCAACAATGTTGCATAAAAGAATAAAATCACTAATTTTACATAGGTGAAAAAGAAGATAAAAATAGTAAGCATTATTGGTGCATTATATTTAAGTGTATTGCCTATACTCTTTTTTGCTCATACCTTTGAACACCAACTGAACAATATCGACCATTTACACCATAATAATAATGTAGCACTAATTGGGGATGATGTAAATTGTGACCTTTGCGATCTGTTCTTTAATCAGGATATCCTTGATGAAAAGCTATCTGACTACAATGTAAGCAATTCAGGCTATATATCCCATTTTCGAAATCATGATGGTTTTCAGGCCCTATCGTTACTATTCCTGAGTCTCCGTGCACCACCTCAAAAATTCCCTTGCCTATTTGAGCAGATTTTTATAGAGTGCTGAAGAAAATAATGAATAGGGTAAAATGATTGTTTTTTGAGAAATTGCCCAAGATATAAATGGCACATATTTCCTCAATAGACCGGAAAAGTACTAATAAATCCAAGTGCTAAGATAAGTTTATATACAGATATTTAAAACTCATTACAAATGACGTTGGAATTTATTGAACTATCAAAACAATTTGATAAATACTAGGCATTAAAGGGACTTACCTCAAAAATTAACTCTGAGAAATTTTCTGCTTATTAGGAGCGAATGTTGATTTAAAAACAACTACCGTCAATTATCTATGAATTTCATCGCGTCTTCTTATGGTGAAGCCAGGATAAATAATACATGAAGAATTAGCTTTTGTTGCCAAAACAGACCGGGGTAGTTGTTCGGCGTTTTTACATCAAGTTGAAACGTTTCATCAGGAATAGAAAGATATATACTACCCACATATTTCTATCAGACTTTATTATATTGAATTACTTAATAGAATTAGAAAAAATGTTGTAACAGATTGAAAATAAATAATTGTGATTAAAGCTAGTGTCAAATAATTTTTATTAAGCTATTATGAATAATGGATACAAAGAGGAATTTTCTGAAGAAATAGCTTAAACAATACAACTAAATTTTAATATGCTAGAAGCAATTAATTTAACTAAGGAATACGGAAGTTTCACTGTATTAAATTTAAAAATTGAAAAAGAAGAGATATTATACCTGTTAGGGCAAAATGGTATAGGTAAAACAACTACCATTAATCTCTTTCTCGAATTTGTGGAAACGACTAGTGGAAAAGTACTTATTAATGGCGTTGAAGTAAAGCAAAACAATGTTACTACCAAGAAAATAGTGGCTAATATTCCTGAAGTTGTACAGTTATATGGAAACCTATCGGGAATTGGGAACCTGGATTTCTTCAGTCAACTTACAGGATTTTCTTACTCACATCCAGAGTTGAGAAAGTATTATAAAAGCAAACATTCTTACATTCTAATTTTAAATCCTATTTAATGACGAAGAAAATACCAGTAACAGTACTCAGCGGCTTTTTAGGGGCAGGGAAGACTACCTATCTCAACCACATTATGACGATAAATGAAGAGGTAAGATATGCTATTATCGAAAACGAATTTGGTGAACAAAGTATAGACAGTGAACTTGTTATTCGACCAGAGGATGGAGTTATGGAATTGAACAATGGTTGCCTATGCTGCACGTTGAATGATAATTTATATGAAATATTGAATACGCTTTTTGATCGGAGGGCAGAATTTGACCAAATCATTATTGAAGCTACTGGAGTAGCAAATCCAGCTGGCCTTGCTGCTCCTTTTATTAGCCATCCCGCAATAAAGGCATGGTTTCCTCTTTCAAGTATCATTTGTTTGGTAGATGCAGAATTGATTGAGGAACAACTAAAAGAAACCGAAGAAGCAATCAGTCAAATTACGTATAGTGATGTACTGCTCATTAACAAAACCGATTTGGTTGCCGAAAAGCAATTGGGTGATTTAAAGCAAAAACTGCAAGTGCTAAACCCATTGGCTAAAGTATTTATGGGAAATAAAGCACATTTCCCTAAAATAAATACAGGAGTACATCATGCCCTTTTCCACGCTATGCCTTTTGTAAGTGAAGACATCCAAGATGTAACAAGTGAAAGTGATATTTTCCCAGTTACTAAACCTCATATCCACCATGCTCATAACCATACCGAAGAAGTTGTTTCGCAAACTTTTGTTATAGAGCATCCTTTCAAACGTGAGACTTTATATCATCAATTTTTTGTTTATCTGAATTTTCAATCAGATGGATTATATCGGATGAAAGGTTTGGTGTGGTTAGAAGATACTGATAAACAATACATTTTACAATCAGTAGGGAAACGATTGGATTTTCAAGAAAAACGGGCTTGGGGAGTTGAGGAAAAAAAACAAAGTGTTGTAGTATTTATCGGTAAGCATCTCAAAAGAGAAGGCCTAGAGAAACTCTTAAACAGATGCTCTGCCTAGTAATCTTAAATTAATCAATACATCAAAAAGGATTAACATGAATTATTTCCAATTAACAAAAAATACATTTTATACTAAGTCAGACCTCCTTGGTTCACTGGCAAGTGCCTTGTGCCTTATCCATTGCCTTGCGACTCCTTTTCTTTTTATTGCCCATGCTAGTACAGTAGGGCATACCAAAGCGAACCCATTCTGGTGGAGTATGATTGATATTTTCTTGCTCATCTTTTCATTTATAGCTGTTTACTGGACAACGCGAAAAACATCGAAACAATGGATGAAGTATGCCCTTTTTACCAGCTGGTTGATACTTTCCTTCATTATTTTCAATGAAAAACTTAGTCTCTTCGATTGGGCAGGAGAAGCCATTTACTTACCTACCATCAGCCTAGTAGTGTTGCATTTGTACAATAGGAAATATTGCCAGTGTACTGATGAGCAACATTGCATCGATCAATAATCTAAAACACACTCACGTATGCATGCACTTAATCAACTATATAAGCAAGAAATACCACTTGTCTTTCAATTGAGAAAACCTACCAACTTACCCTTGTTAGCTATTTTATTGCTATGTGGGCTTTGCTACCAAAATTTGTATGGACAAGAAAGTAAGACTATAAATGGCTGGAAAGCCTTTGCTAAAGTACAATTTGAAGAAAAACTTATTGAAAAGATACAGCAATACCTATTTGTTCCACAGTTTGATGCTCAAATAAAGCAATTAGAAGGGCAACGTGTAAAGTTAAAAGGTTTCGTAATGCCTTTTGATTATGGAGACGAGCCGTTTGTTGTACTCTCCAAATATCCGTATAGCAGCTGTTTTTTCTGTGGGGGGGCAGGTCCGGAATCGGTAGCCTGAGTGTCATTTGAAAAAAAACCTACCGGCCTCAATGCAGATGAGCGAATTACAGTGATTGGCACACTTCGACTCAATGTTGAAGATATTGAACAAATGAATTTTATCTTGGAAAAAAGCAAAGTAGTTATGGAGTAGTCAATCGGTCTTCACCCATTTGAAAGCTATAAAATTAAAAGCAACCCGGCATTATTTACAAGATGCCCACATTTTAAAAAAATCGATCAAGAATATTTTTAAAACTGATATGCAAAACAATAAGAAACTCCCCGTTACCGTACTCTCAGGCTTTTTGGGAGCCGGAAAAACAACCTTACTCAATCATATTTTGCATAATAAGCAAAACATGAAAGTAGCTGTTATTGTCAATGACATGAGCGAGGTAAACATTGATGCTCAACTCATAGAAAATGAACATGTACTCTCACGAACAGAAGAAAGATTAGTGGAAATGAGCAACGGTTGCATTTGCTGTACTTTACGAGAAGACCTTGTAATAGAAGTGGAACGGTTGGCAAAGGAAAACCGCTTCGATTACCTGCTGATTGAGAGTACTGGAATATCAGAACCCATTCCTGTGGCACAAACTTTTACATTTCAAAGCGAAGAAAACAATATTGACCTAAGTAATTTTAGCTACATCGACTGCATGGTAACGGTAGTAGATGCCTTTAACTTTTTTAGAGATTTTGGGAGCGCTGATAGGTTGATAGATAGAAAACTATCCGATATAGAAGGGGATTACCGAACTATAGTAAACTTGTTAACAGACCAAGTTGAATTTGCAAATGTCATTATTATCAATAAAGCTGACTTGGTTGCTGAAGATACATTAAACTTGATAAAAGTATTCATCAAAAAATTAAATCCTTCAGCCAAATTAATCACAAGCCATTTTGGTCAAGTAGCCCCCCAAGCAATTTTAAAAACCGGGCTGTTTTCTTTTGAAGAAGCAGAGCAGAATGCAGGGTGGATCGCTGAACTAAACAAAGCTCACCACCAACCCGAAACAGAGGAGTATGGCATTAGTTCTTTTGTGTTCCGAGATCAACGTCCTTTCCATCCACAGAGATTTCATATTTATATTCAGCAGAACTTTCCCACATCAATCATCAGAAGTAAAGGATTATTCTGGTTAGCTTCACGCCCTTCTCAGGCATTAAACTGGGGGCAGGCAGGAGGTTCATTAAAGGCTGACAGTGCAGGAGTCTGGTGGAGCAGTATGCCTCACTCAAAAAGAACTCGTTATGCTTCATTTTTAGATAACCAGGAAATGATCGAATCGGACTGGCACCATACATTTGGGGATAGAAAGAACGAGTTAGTTTTTATTGGGCAAGATATGGATGAAGCTAACATCAGGCAGGAGCTTGAAACTTGTTTGTGTACCAAGGAGGAAATTAAAGAAATTGATTGGGTGAATGATACAGATGATGACTGGCCGATGCAAAGAGTATATCCTGTAGCAGATAATGCAGAATAATAGTTTAATAAATTTTCAGACAAAGATGAAACAAAGGTAGGGCAATGGCAAGTCGTATCGAATTCGATCATGTAACAGTTTTTAGGGCTACAGAAAAATCGTATATACCACAAGATAAACCCTGCTTTATCCAGACATTTAAGATGGGGATTCCTGAGATAGATATAGAATGTAGTAGAATTGGAATAGTGCAAGTCACTCCATAAGTAGATTTTAAAAAAAGTACATAAATGTTATTATGTTAAATAAAAAATATTACTTATTCATCTATTGCTCTTTTTGGTAAAATGAATGTCAAATTAAAAACATCAACTACATTTAAACGCTAGTAAGTAATGAATTTTAAATTTCTTCAAATATTAAAGAAGATGAAATAAAAATTTAAAACATATATATGAGATAAGTAAAATGCTTTTAGACCGGGTGCACGTCAAACTTCCCGAACTTAATTAGCATCGTTGAATTATCAGAGATAATGGTTATCTTGTAATAGTACAAACCAAAAGAATCCTTACGATGAAAGAAGATGCTATTACCCAGAAAATAGCCAATGAACTCAAGGCATGGCTTGCAGCCGCGAAAGAGTCACAGAAAGATCAAACTAATTTTTATGAGTATGAAAAGACCCGGTCTGGGCGACGTTTGTGGAACTTTGGCTCAAACTGGGCAGGGAGGTTCTTCAGGATGGTCTCGGTGATGGCCATTACAAAAAGAACATCAAAAAAAAGTAAGGACCAGTCTAGGCACATTAGTACTGGACAAACAGCACTCCTTGGCGGTTTGTCCCCATGGCTTCAGGATAAGTGCCTATCTACAAGAACTGATGGTATTTTTGGGTAGCGACCATGTATTCGGGCAGGCCAGTGAGACCCTTGACAAGTTATTGGGTATCAAGGTGAGTGCTAAACAGGTAGAGCGTGTCAGCGAGCGTATAGGTCAGATAATTGAAGATGAGCAAGTTTTGAAGAGCACCAGGTCACAGGAAAAACCATGTACCGATACCGTTTCGACCCACTATCATTATGTCGAAATGGATGGTTCGATGATATTCACAAGGGAGGAAAAGTGGAAGGAGGTAAAGCTGGGCAGGGTGTTCAGCGTTCCTATCAAAGAAGCCTTGGAAGACCCACAGGTAGATATTGGGGAATCGGAATATGTGGCATACCTGGGCAGTTCAGATGAAATCCTTCCAAGACTACAAGTACTCGTTCCAAAAGTAGAGCATCCGATTTTTATTGCCGATGGCGCACCTTGGATCTGGAAATGGGTGAAAGAGAATTATCCTAATGCCGTCCAAGTACTGGATTACTTCCATGCCATGGGATATGCCCATGATTTCGCCAAGGTGGCTTTTCTGGACAAAAAGGACTGTGATAACTGGATAGGTGGTGTGGGGAACTATCTGCTCACTGACCGGGTGGGGCACTTACACGTCATATGGATTGGCTGGCCGAAAGGGTGGTTCCAGAAAGCCTTTCCATGCTGAAAAGGCTCAAGGAATATTACTTGAAGAACTTACATAGGATGTACTATGGGACATTGAGAAAAAACGGGGTTTTCATCGACAGTGGTGCCATTGAGTCGGCGCACCGAAATGTGATACAGAAAAGAATGAAGTTATCAGGACAGCGATGGTCGATTAAGGTTGCACGTGCCATGCTCCAACTCAGGGTGACTAAGAATAGTGCAAAATGGGACAAAGTTATTGACGTAATCAGAGGAGGACAAAGCCCACTAAAAATAGCTGCTTAGAGGAAGTTTGTCGTGGACCCTTTAGACCTAACAGGCACTCTATACATACCTCCGAATTAAATATTGTGCCCCTTGTTGACTGTGTTTTTAATTTGTGATAAAATTAAAAAATGCTAAAACTTGACCTTACTTTTTGTTGCCATTCATGCAAAAACGCCCTTTTTTGTCATAAACTCTAATTTATAATTTAGGTTAGGGCTTAACTAAGTGTACCAACTAAAGTAGTAACTCCAGTTTGTTAGATATCTTGGAATCACAAACATAATTCTCCACCTTTTTTGTCAAAACTCTACGGACTATTGGGATAATAATTTGGCAAATAATACTTTTTCAATAGAAAAATTATATATAACCCATGATTGCAGCAACCCATAAACAACACTATTTGCAACAAGAGTTTAATCAACTCATCAATACAGATAACAGAATTTTCGATTTCTTACAA
>JBCDJE010000158.1:0-8068 GCA_038748185.1 Bacteroidota bacterium | reverse complement strand
TTTCTGTTTTAGGTAAAGCAAATGCACAAGTAACCTCTGAAAAGAAATTAAAAAGTGCCATTAAACTCATTTCTTTAGAAGATTACAATAAAGCTAAAATTGCATTAGAAGAAGTGTTGTCTAAAGATGCTGAAAATGCTTCAGCCCTGTACTATTATGGTATTGCGCAGTTAAATCTCCAAGAAAATACTGCCGGTAAGTCTAGTATTGAAAAAGCACTAAAGATCAACCCGAATGTAGATCCTACAAACAGTGCATATTGGCAAGGAAAAGCCTATTTCCAAAACCTTGAAACCAAAATGGCAGAGGAAAAGCTTATTCAATATAAAACAACACTTTCAGAAAAAAGCCCAGAGATTAAAGAAGTTGATAACTTATTGTCCGCTATAGAGTCTATAGAAAAGCTAAAAAGTAATAAGCCTAAGTTTTATGTAGAATCTTTACCCGGTGAACTCAATACTTCTTATGCCGACCATAGCCCTCTTATAACATCTGATGGCAGTAAATTAATTTTCACCTCAAAAAATCAGGAAGGAACAGATAGAAAGGAAAAGAAAAATGGTGAGTTCTTTGAAAATATTTACACGGTAAAATTAAATAATCTTGTACCAACTAGTAGCCCACAAAACCTTAGTGCTTCTATTAATACCGACAGGCATGATGCAAGCATACAATTATATGATAACGATACTAAAATGTTGCTATATAGAATTAACAAAGGCGGTAATATTTACAGTGCGAAAAAAGAAAACGGCAACTGGACAGAACCAAAGGATTTAGGTAAATCTATCAATTCTAGTGACTATGAGTCTCATGCTTTTATGTTAGCAGATGGTAAAACATTATTTTTTTCTTCTAATAGAAAATCTAAAAACGGCACACTAAATATCTTTAAAACCATACTAGGGAAAGATGGAAATTGGCAAGAACCTGAATTATTAGGTCCTGAAATTAACTCAGAAGATGCCGACGAAGACTGTCCATTTGTAACCAATGATGGAAAGACAATTTATTTTAGTTCTAAAGGACATAATTCAATTGGAGGCTACGATATTTTTGTTTCAAATTGGAATGAACAGGAAAATAAGTGGAGTGAAGCAGAAAACTTGGGTATCCCAGTTAATTCGGTAGGAGATGATATGTATTTTGTTTTAGATAAGTCATCTACAAAAGGATTCTTTTCATCTTATAGAGAAAATGGTAAGGGAGGTATGGATATATACTATGTTGGTAAAGTATTACCAGTGTTTCTTAATGGAGAAATTACAGTAGAAAACATCTCCGATACACAGTTTGGTGAAGTAAAAGTAGCTTTGAAGAATGTCACTTATGGCGATGAGTACCAGTCTATTGCTGATAATAATGGTAAATTCAAAACCTCACTCGATGCTAATACTGAGTATCAAGTTTTTTTGTATTCTAAAGATTACAAAAATGGGACAGAACCTTTCAGTAAGCAAACTATTACTGTTCCGAAAGCAGATGTAGCAGAAGAAACGATTACTAAAAGTATTACAATTCCTACTAAAGATTATCATAAGTTAGAAAAAGACTATCAGCTTAAAGGTGCTCTAACCACTACTGAAGGATTAAAAATAGATGGTAAAATTGAAGTTATTGACTCTAAATCAGGTAAGTTAATCGTTAGTGCCAATACTACTGATGGTAATTTTAAAAGTTCATTAAAGTCGGTTTACGGAAAAGAGTTTTATATTAATGTGAAAAGTAATGGACAAAATTTTGAAAAGGTTGCTTCTTTCGCTACAAAAAAAGAAAAAGAAGTAAATAAAGATTTAGTGATATCTTTTTCGGAAACGGTTGCTAAGAGTGCTGATATGGGTGCTGCCAAAGCTCAAATGGGCTATACATCTAACCACGCAGTATTATTCAGTACCAATAGCGCAAGATTAAACAAAAACTCTGAAAAGGAATTAGATCGAATTTTCAGTTCAATAAAGCAAGAAGCTGGAGTTGAAGTGCTCATAGAAGGCTATGCAGACAATGTTGGAAGAGCCGCCTATAATTTAAAACTTTCTAAAAAAAGGGCTAAAGAAGTTGCTAAATATCTTAACACAAAAGGTATTAATAAGAAAAAAATGACTGTAAAGTTTTTCGGAGAAGAAAATCCTACTGCTAGTAATGATACTGACAGTGGTCGTGCAAAAAACAGACGTGTTGAAATACATATAAAATAAAGTATTTATTACCCCCAAAATTGTAATTATTAAGCTACACTATTTAGTTAGTGTAGCTTTTTTTATTTCCCTTAAAAATTATTTATTTGAGAGAAATAAAAAAATATGTACAGATGGCTCTTTCAATATTTCCTTACAAAAATACACTTTATAGCTTATTGTTAACATTTTTATCCTTGCAGCTAAGTGCTCAAATAGAAAAATGGGATTTTTATGAAGTTGAGTTAAATGCAGAATTTGAAGGAAACCCTTATACTGAAGTACAATTGAGCGCAGTTTTTCAATTTAAAAATAGAACCATTCAATTAAATGGGTTTTATGATGGTAATAATACATACAGAATTCGGTTTATGCCTGATGAAATTGGAGAATGGACATATAGAACAGCTAGCAATGTAAAAGCTTTAAATGGAAAAAAAGGGAAGTTTGAATGTAAAAACCCCAGTACTAACAATCACGGACCTGTTAGTGTAAAAGATAAATTTCAATTTCAATACGCTGATGGCACACCATATTATCCGGTAGGTACTACGTGTTACTCTTGGACAAATATGCCTGAAAAACTTGTGAGCCAAACTATTGAAACCCTTCGAGAAAATGCTTTTAATAAAATACGTATGTGTGTGTTCCCCAAAATTTATAGTATATACATTAAGAACGAACCACCCTACTATCCATTTAAAGGCAGCCGGAAAGGTGGATGGGATTTTGAACAATTCAATCCGGTTTTTTTCCAACATCTTGATAGGTGTATCGACTCTCTTAGAAGTTTAAATATTGAAGCTGATTTAATTCTTTTCCATCCTTATGATGGTGGACACTGGGGTTTTGACCAAATGCCTGATGAAGTAAACAATCGTTACTTGCGTTATGTAATGGCTCGGTTAGGTTCCTACCGGAATATTTGGTGGTCGCTATCCAATGAGTTTGAAGGAATGAAATCTATGGATATAGAGGACTGGGATCGTTTTTTTAAAATTATAATGGAAGAAGATCCTTATGTACATCTTCGATCAATACACAATGCCATTCAATGGTACGATTATACCAAACCTTGGGTAACTCATTTAAGTCTGCAAACTATCAATTTGACAGAGATACAAAAATGGAGAAACCATTACCAAAAACCAATTGTGGTGGATGAATGTGTTTACGAGGGCAATATACCTACTGACTGGGGTAATCTTACCGGAGAAGAGATGCTAAGACGGTGTTGGGTATCTTATATAAGAGGAGGCTATGCTACACATGGTGAAACATACATGAATGCCGATACTGTTTTGTGGTGGTCTAAAGGAGGAAAGTTGTATGGAAAAAGTCCTGAAAGGATTAAGTTTATGCGCAAAATAATGGAAGACGCCCCACAAGATGGTGTAGTACCATACCTTAGTGATTGGAATAAAACAATCTATCTTTATAAAGAGCAGTCTTACTTTTTATACTATTACGGCCATACCCAGCAAGCTTACGCAGACTTAAAACTACCAACTGATAAAAAATACACAGCAGAAGTAATCGATACCTGGGATATGACAATTAAGAAACTTCCTGAGACTTTCAATGGTGATACAAAAATTAAACTTCCACAAAAACCCTACATAGCACTCAGAGTAAGACAGGTAGAGAAGTAAATGAAGGTATAATAGCTTTTTATGGACACAAAAATATTTGTGAAATTATGAGGCTTTTAGTAACTATCTTAAGGCATTAATTCTGAGTTCGCATTCTGCAAATCGAAAAGTATATCCTTCACGAACTTTCCATTTATAAATAAACTCTAATAATTTAGAGAGATAGAAACAACAATTACTAATAACTACTTCACTATCTCAAAAGTGCGTTGCAATACCTCCCCTTTTGCATCAACAAGGGTTAAAGTATGCTTACCTACTGAAGGCTTTAAGGCCATTTCATGAAACTGATTTGTGCTTCCAAGATATTTATCATCTAAATGCCAGAATATTTCTGATCCGGTTTTCCTGTGAACGGCTTCAAAAACTACATCTCCCAAACTTCCATCTAATTCTCTTGGAATGAAAACCTTCGTATCATCAGTAGCAGGATATATCATTTGTAAAGCTTTATCAGATAAATTCACAAGACAATCTTTTCTATAAGGAGGTAGAGGTTCATAATCAGCATGTCGGGTTCGATAATACCACTCTTGTACAGGCGGTAATACAAAAAAACTTTTATGCTTCATATTTGCTACGCTTTCACATGCTGCATTCACCCTAAATCTTTCAGTTTTATCGAGATGAACTAATTTTTCAAAAGGACACGGTTTGGTTCTTACTCCTTGCTCTTGAACCAGAATGCTATCTCTCTCATTACAAATGGATGAAGCTAGAAAGCCACTTTTCCTACAGACTGCTGCTGCTACCATTTCACCTAAAGGTGCATGAAACCAGCCTTTATTGGGAAGTAGATCGAAAATATTGAATAATACTGGTGCGGCAGCATCCAATCCTGTTAAACCTGGCCTACCCTCTCCATCAGCATTACCTACCCAAACTGCTACAACATGTTCAGGTGTGACACCGATCGCCCAAGCATCTCTGTGCCCATAGCTTGTCCCTGTTTTCCAAGCAATCTTTTTAGCTGTTTCATATAGTTCCCAATTGGCCTCTGTACCAGGCCTATATACTTTCAGCATCGCTTCAAAAGTAAGCCATACTGAAGCAGCACTCAACACACCTTGTTGCGCAGTACCATCTATAACCGCTGTAGTATCTTTCTCTTGATAGTGAATTTTAGGTGGAAAAAAGGGTTGTTTTCTATAATTATAAGGGCTAAGTTGGTAAAAATCGTTGAGCGTCCTTGCCATTCCTGCATAAACACTGGCAAGTTCCCACAAAGTAGCTTCTGCACCACCTAAAATTAGAGATAGACCATAATGTCCCGAATGTTTGTTTAATGTATTAATTCCTAATTCCTTTAGCTTGAAATAAAATTTTTCAACACTAAAATCCGCTAGCATCCTTACTGCCGGGATATTTAAAGATTTTGCGAGCGCTACATCGGCTTTTACGGCACCTTCAAACCTCCTGTTATAATTTTGTGGAGCAAAACCACTAAAAAAAGTAGGGATATCAGGCACTAAGCTTTGAGGAAGTATAAAACCTTCATTTAGCATAGCTGCGTATAAAAAAGGTTTCATAATACTTCCGGTACTTCTTGGAGCAGTTACTACATCAACATCATCTCCAAAATCTCCTTGTTCTTTAACTTGTGTATTCCCAACATAAGCCAGTACTTCTCCACTTTCTACTTCTAATACTAAAGCTGCAAGGTTATATATTTCATTAGCTTTTAACCTTCTATGGTGTGCATTAATTATGGCAGTTACATTTTTTTGTAAGCCTAAAGAAAGAGTAGTTTTTATTTGCTTTCCTTTGTTTCCATTATTTATTTCTCTTGTAAGTAGATGTGGCGCTAACATGGGTTGTGCTAAAGGGGCAAGTGGTAAAGGTTCTGTTTTTGCTAATTCACAAGTTAGGCTATCGATAAAGGACTTTTGGTAGAGTTTATCTAATAATCTATTTCTCTTTTTCAATAATTTTGCTTCGTTCTTTCCAGGAAAAAGTAAAGCAGGTTGATTTGGTAATACAGCTAACAAAGCAGTTTCTCCCCAAGAAAGAGAGGCAGCTTCCCTTCCAAAATACCTCCATGCTGCTGTCTCTAAACCAACTACATTTCCTCCAAAAGGTGCATGAGCCGCATACATACTTAAAATCTCTTCTTTCGAATAAGTTACTTCAAGTCTAGTTGCTAGTACAATTTCAATAAGTTTTTCGATAATTGTTCTGGGTTTCCCTTTTCTCGAAAGTCTTATTGTTTGCATGGTTAAAGTACTTGCACCACTTACTACTTCTCCAGCCTTAATATTTTGAAACATAGCCCTTGCTAAAGAAAAAGGGTTAAAACCGGGATGGTAAAAAAACCAGGTATCTTCAAATGTGAGAATAGCCTTTTCAAATTTATAAGGGATAGTATCAATTTGAGGAAAGCGCCATTGACCATCAGCTGCAATTACTGCCCCAAGTAAATTATCATTACGGTCTTTTAATACTGTAGCGTAAGGTGTTTCAAATAGTTTTTGTGGCAGAGAAAAGAAATAAAACACTAATAAAATAGCTCCTACAATTGCAAAGAAATAGGGATATCTCCTTATGAACCTAAGCATAAACATTAATAAAGTCACTATCAAAAATAAAGGTTTCATATGATAAACTAATTATTTTTAAAACTTGACGAATGTCCTTTTACAGTATTGAATTTTACCTATTATTGCTCAAAATAGATAGAACCTGTTATGAAAACATTATATGAAGTAGAAAAGCTTGGCAACTGTAGTGTCCCTTCTCCTTTACATCTTTCTAACCATAAAGGAGATAATATTTATAATTATATTAAAGACGACCAGAAAGTTTTATATGACATTACTCTTGAAAATTTTATAAGAGCTAAAAATGAAGAAGCTCTTCCCATAGCACTCGAAAAGGCCGGACCAAGAGAGCGCATTTACTTCGATCCTACAAAAACTAAAGCGGCAATAGTAACCTGTGGTGGGTTATGTCCTGGAATTAATAATGTTATTAGGAGCTTGGTAATGGGGTTATATTACCGTTATAAGGTAAATAATGTTTTAGGTATTCAATACGGCTACCAAGGGTTCATCCCTAAATATAATCTCCCTTTTATAGAGCTAACACCCAAAAGTGTTTCCAATATACATCAGTTTGGTGGTTCTATACTAGCTTCTTCACGTGGTGAACAAGAAGTAAGCGAAATTGTAGATTCGCTTGAAAGAAATAATATAAATATTTTATTTACCATTGGTGGCGATGGCACTTTACGTGGTGCAGTTGCTATTGCCAATGAAATAAAAGCAAGAGGATTAAAAATCTCTGTTGCAGGAATTCCAAAAACGATTGACAATGACATCAACTTTATTGAAAAGTCTTTTGGGTTTGAAACGTCTTTTACAATAGCTAACCCTATTATTCGAGATGCTCATAATGAGGCAAAAGGTGCTTGGAATGGCATTGCTATTGTAAAATTAATGGGAAGAGACTCTGGGTTTATAGCAGCAAATGCAGCACTTTCTATGCCTGAAGTAAATTTTGTATTAATTCCTGAAATGGATTTTGATCTCTATGGAGAAAAGGGCTTTTTTAATGTTTTAAAAAATAGATTAGAAAGAAGCCACCATGCATTAATTGTAGTTGCTGAAGGAGCAGGACAGTTTTTATTTGATGATAAGCATCGTAAAAAAGACCAGTCAGGAAACATCCTTCATAAAGACATAGGAGTTTATCTAAAAAGTGAAATTAAGAACTATTTTAAGCAAGAAAATATCCCAGCAACGGTAAAATATATTGATCCAAGTTATATCATAAGAAGTGCTCCTGCCAATGCAAGTGATAGTATTTTTTGCAGTCAATTAGCCCTAAATGCTATCCATGGAGCCATGACAGGAAGAACGACTTTTGTTGGAGGTATAATTAACAATCAGTTTGTATATCTACCTATACCACTTGCCGTAGAAAGCAGGAAAAAAATAGACTTAAAAGGAGAGCTATGGTGGAATGTTTTAGAAGCCACAGGACAACCCGTTAATATGAAAAATTAACCTAGCTTAAAAAGCCACTAATGTTTATATAGTTTTTTTATAAGAGTAAAATTAAATTTCTGCACTAAAAAAAATGTAACTTAAAATAGTGTTTTTTTAATCTGTAACTCCAAAGCTTCTTAGTCGAAACTCTAAAGATTTTTTCTTCATTTTACTAAGATTTATTCGTAATTCAGAAATTTTATCCTCCATTTTTTGAATTGTTTCAAATATTGATTGATTTTCTACTGAGTCATAC
>JBCDJE010000157.1:0-8087 GCA_038748185.1 Bacteroidota bacterium | reverse complement strand
GTCTTACGACGATTTATACCCTATTGTCCCTAGCATAAGTAATCAGTTAATGTTTACTTCTAACAGAAGAAGGGATTTACATGTAGTAGATTTTGGTCAGGGTATCGGTTTTATTCCTCCCGAGAAGCAACCTATACGGCATCATATTTTTCAGAGTCTTAAGAATGAATCAAATAACCTTTGGGATGTGCAGGGTGATCAGATAAATTTTGAATACGATTATATTGCACCTGTTTCTTTTTCTAGTGATGGGAATACACTTTTAATTTTAATGGGCGAAAACCATGATGCATGTCAATTATTTATAGTAAATATTAAGAACGGCAACTGGCAAACACCCGAAGCCTTGCCGGTAAATATTAATAAGCCAGATTCCAATATTCGAGGAGCTAGTTTAGTTGCAAATGGTAACCAGATATTTTTTTCAAGTAATAGAGCAGGAGGTTTTGGTGGTTACGATCTTTATTGGACTTATAAAATAGGAAGTACTTGGGCTGATCCAGAAAATCTTGGGGAGCCGATTAATACTTCTCTTGATGAGATTACACCTTATGTCTCTCCCAATATGGAACAACTCTATTTTAGTTCTGATGGACATAAAACTTTTGGTTATTTTGATATATTTTCTGCAACCAGAGAAGGTGCCGGATGGACAACCCCTGAAAATATAGGCTTCCCAATAAATAGCACATTTAATGATATTTGTTATACACGTTCAGCTGATAGTGAAAAAGAATTATTTGCCTCAGATAGAGAAATATTTATAAAGAACGCAGCCATAGGTGATACGGGCAATAGGTCAAAGTCAGAAGACTTAGTTTCAAATATTTATTCTCATGGTAAATTTGATCTTTACGAAATTTCAAGAATAAAGAAAAAAATGCCCTTATGCATTGTTTCGGGAGAAATTGTAGTGACTAAAGATAGCAAAAAAGTGCCTTTCTTACTGAAAGTTATGAATGTGAGTGAAAAGAACTATCAGCCTTTTGTTTTCGAACCTCAATTCCCAGAAGACAGGTATTTTATGGTCATTCCAGGTGAAAACTCTTATACTATGGATCTTATATACTGTTACGATTCAGTACAAAGAATTACACCAATGAATACGGTAGCAAAGTTTCCTGTGTATGATACATTAAGAGATTTCCAATTCAGCATCCCTAAAGATTCTTATCAGTATGAATTTAATGCACAAATAGAAGTAAAAGCCACCAATGTATTTGGTAAAGTGATTCAAAAGGATGTAAAAGGCAATAGTTCTGATTCCGATATCACTAATGTAGAAGATGTTAAATTGGAAGATAGACTGAAGGTAATTAGGTTAGATGCGTTGGTGTTAATTATAGATAGAATTACGCTTTCTGGTAAAAAAGAATTATTCGATAAGTTTAATAGTATAGAAGAAAAAATTGAATATGAAATTAATTCAAATAGCTTAGAAACCAATCCTTTTTTCGAGAACCTGATGTTACAGGTAGGAACGGGTTTTGAAAAAGGAGATACTACGTTATGGATAGGCTTAACAGAAGTGATGAAACGTAAGGAGGGAGTAAATATGAAACCTAAAAAGATATCGCTTACGCAAAATGCCGATGTACTTTTTAACGGAAAAAATAAGATGAATAACAATGGTAGAGAAGCCCTAGAAAAATTATCTGACTGGGTAAAAAGCGAGCCTGAAGGAAAAATTGAATTAGTATACAATGGAGATATAAGATCGATTAAAGATCAAGAAAGAATAGAATTAATCACAAAAGTATTAAAAAGTAATAAAGTGAGTGCCAGTAAAATTACCAGCTATATTAATGATAAGTATCCTACTGAAAAAGATAGAATTATTGAGTTTACACTGAGTAGGTAAGCATTGGATTCTGTAAGATTGAGTGGCAAAAAGGAGGAAAAAAAATATGTTAATATTTTTTTAAAAACTATATTTACCGTATAAGTTTTTGTTTTGTAAAGATAAGTCCAAATTTTTTATTTGCAATTACAGTCGGCATCCAACTTATTAATAAAGGTTTAGCTTAAGAAGTAGATTTTTTCACTAATTCCGTATTGACGCTTTCTAAGCATTATTGCAAAAAGTCAACTTCTAAAAAATTATAAATAATTGAGCGGGAATTTTTTTTTCATTTGCAGCCCTTTTAAGAGAGCCATACTGCTTTTTTCGTGTCTATTGTTGCCCTATCTCGTTCAGGCACAATATTCTGAATACCAAATAAAAGGCGCAATGGTGTATAATTTTGCTAAATACATCACCTGGCCTAAAAAGATTTTTGGCAATAAAAAGATGATAGTGGCAGTATTAGGCGATAATCCTTTTGGCGAAGACTTAGAAAAAATTGTAGCCAATAGAAAAGCAAACGATAGATTTATTGAAATAAGATACGGCAGAACTATTAAAGATATTAAAGGATCTCATGTAGTGTTTTTTAGCCGTTCTGAAGATCAAGCATCTATCGAAAGTGTATTAGAGTCATATAATGCTAAATTCATCCTTACTATTGGTGACGATATAGAAGACTTTTGCGAATTAGGAGGCATTATCAATTTATCATTTAAGCAGAAAAAACCTTCTTTCTCCATTAATTTGGAAGCCGCCCAAAAAGCAGGGCTTATTATAGATGCAAAGCTCTTACAATTGGCAGAAGAATTTATAGGATATGAACACACTAAGCAGTAAGTTTAATAACCTCTCTATAAAGTTTAAGCTTGTAATTATCATTCTGTTTATCAGTATATTATCATTTTTTCTATCTTTTACTTTCTTTTTTGGTTTCGATTTTTACACTTATCATTCAGAAAAACGACGAGAACTACAAAGTTTGGCCAACCTTATTGGCAGAAATAACACCGTGGTTTGGGAATTTTCTATGATTCAAGACATTGCTAAGAGAATAACCCAACAAGATTTATATAAAGTATTGAGTGCTAATGCCAGCATTACACATGGTTGCGTATTTGATACTTTAAATACCGTTTTTGCTCTTTACGACCAGCAATTGCAAGATACCTTACTCGATAGTAGAGATGAATTAACACTAAATTCATTAACCCAAATAGAAAGTAGCAATGCTGAGATTAGCAAAAACGATTATTTTGAAGAAATAGATGTTACGAATCTTGAAGGGGCGAGGAAATTTAGCAATACACCTCAAATGGTGATTGATGAAAGTGATTTTAAGCCTGTATATAACCCAGGTATGGTTGATAAAAAGGAAATATTCTTTGCTGACTTTTTTAATTATTTAGATGTATATTTTAATGATGGCTATATGGAGGTTTATGAAACCATCGAAAATAAAGGAGGTTTAAAGTTAGCTACTATTTACCTGCGTGAAGAACTTACGCCTTCTTATGATAGATACCGGCGGTATTTTTACATAGTACTTAGTATATTTTTTATCACTTTGCTTTTAGTATCGCCCTTAGTAATTGCATTGCAAAAAAATATTTCTTGGCCCATTCTCCAACTAGCAGATTTTACTAAAGAAGTTTCAGAAAATAATAATTACGATAAACGCATAGAAAAGCACTCTAGAGACGAAATAGGCACTCTACAAAGTGGGGTAAACGAAATGCTTGAAGTAATAAAAAACAGGGAAAGCGAATTAATAAAAGCAAAAGAAAAAGCAGAGGAGCTAGCACGAGCTAAACAAGATTTTTTAGCCAATATGAGCCACGAAATAAGAACACCTATGAATGGTGTTACAGGTATGGCACAAGCTCTAGAAGATACGAAATTAGATGAACAACAACGTAGTTGGGTTAAAATTTTAAAATCTTCAGCTAGTCATTTACTCGAAATAATTAATGACATTCTCGATATTGCCAAAATTGAATCGGGTAAACTGAGTATTGAGTCCGTTCCTATAAATATTGAAGAAGTGATAGATACTGTTGTGGCTATTAGCAAACCAAAATTTCAAGAAAAAAGCTTATTAGTTACCAGTGATCACGACGAGTGTATTCCAGAGTTCGTAATGGGTGATCAAGTGAAGTTAAAGCAAATTTTAATGAATATTTTTAACAATGCGATTAAATTTACGAATGCCGGTTTTATTGCAATTGGAAGCAAGAAAATAAAGGAAACTGAAAAAGAGGTTTTAATAAAATTTTATATAAAAGACACTGGTATTGGCATTGCAAAAGAGAACTTTAAAGCCATTTTCAAAAATTTCACACAAGAGAAAAGCGATACCACACGACTTTATGGAGGCACAGGGCTTGGTTTAAGTATTTGTAAGTCTTTGGTAGAAATACAAGGTGGAGAAATGCACTTGGAAAGTGAACTAGGTAAAGGCAGTAAATTTTCCTTTGAATTATCTTTCAAAAAAGTAAGCGAAGGATTAATACCAGAGATAAAGCAACAAATAGTTGTAAAACAAAAGCACCTAAAACCATTTGAAAATGCTAAAAAGATATTAGTAGCAGAGGATAATGAAACGAATCAGATTGTAGTCAAAACCTTTTTAGATCAATGGAATTTAGAAGTTGAACTAGCCGAAAATGGGAAAATAGCTGTAGATAAACTACAAGATGGTAATTACGACTTAGTATTGATGGATGTTCATATGCCCGAATTAGATGGTTATAGTGCAACCAAAACAATTAGAGAAGATTTGCAAACCCCGAAGAGTGAAGTGCCTATTATTGCTATGACTGCAGCAGCGTTACAAGGGGAGTCTGAGAAGTGTTTTGCTTCAGGTATGGACGATTATATCACAAAACCTATAGATAAAAAATTACTGTATCAAAAAATCCAAAAATTGCTAAGTTAAATGGTGAAAGTAATAAAAGCTGACATTCAATTTTTAGATAAAATCACACCTCTTTTTGATGCTTACAGGCAATTCTACCAACAGGAAAGTAATCTTGCTGATGCAGAGAATTTCTTAAAAGAAAGATTGGAGAAAAAGGAATCTGTTATCTTTTTAGCGCTTGAAATAACTACTAATGAAGCTTGTGGTTTTGTACAGATATTCCCAATTTTTTCTTCCGTTTCTATGAAAAACGCCTGGCTACTTAATGATTTATTTGTAACTGAAAAACACAGGAGAAAAGGAATAGCTTCACAACTTTTGCAAGCTGCGATACAATTGGGTAAAGAAAACAATGCAGCATTTGTAATGCTAGAAACTACAGTAGATAATAAACAAGCGCAAAAGTCATATGCCAAAAACGGCTTTGAGCAATCAGGAAATCACTTTTATTTCCACTTTCTTAGTAACAGTTAAAATACAAGCTACTTTTTTGCGCCAAAATTGATTTTTCCTGAATAATCTACCGGGACTTTAAAATTGATACCTACTGCTTTAAACCTTACCAGTCCTTTATATTTTACCTCTAGTTCTTTTTTGTTTTGTAAGATAGAAAGGGTAGTGAGTAAATTATCAAAAACCTTTTTTGCAGGAAAGCTTATCTCTACTGGTACTTTAAATTCTTTTCTACCATTAATTTTTGAACTGCTGGTTTGCTTAAAATGATTGACCTCAATATTATTTACACTTATATTGAGGTCTATTTCATTGAGGGTGATAGAAACCCGGTTTGGATTGTACAAAACGGCATCAGCTGTAAGGATAATTTCATCGGTGCTAAACTTCTTAATACTTAAGTTTTCAACAGATCGGAATTCGGGATCTTCATATACCTTGCAGGAATTTACAAGAAGGATGCATAATGGTAAAACTATGAATATTGACTGTTTTAGAGGAGTATTTTTCATATCCGGCTAACAAAAAAAGTAAAGATATATTTCCTGCAAAATACAAATTAACTATAATTAAACTGAAACTGTGAAAATATGCAAAAAATGGAAAAAGTAACTTGGGGTATTATTGGGGTGGGAGATGTTTGTGAAAAGAAAAGTGCTCCTGCTATGCAGAAAATAGCTAACTCTGAAATTAAATCGGTGATGCGCAGAGATTTAGCCAAAGCTGCTGATTATGCAAAGCGACACCAAGTTTCTCATTACACAAATGATGCAGAGGTTATTTTTAATGATCCTGAAATCAATGCTATTTATATAGCTACACCTCCTAGTTCACATGAAGAATTGGCATTAAGAGCAGCATCGGTTGGTAAAGCAACTTATGTAGAAAAGCCTATGGCGACTAACTATAATGCCTGCTTAAAAATGGTAACTGCATTTAAAGAAGCTGACTTACCGCTTTATATAGCTTATTACAGAAGAGCTCTACCAAATTTTTTGAAAATTAAAGAATTAATAGAACAGAAAGTAATTGGAGATATCAGATTTGTTAATGTACAATTAATACAGCCTTTAAAAGATGTTGACGTCGTAAAAGATGCTGAAAACTGGCGGGTAGATCCAAAAATCTCAGGAGGAGGTTATTTCCACGATTTAGCTGCTCATCAGTTAGATTTTCTCGATTTTCTTTTAGGTCCAATAAAAACAGCGAAAGGAATCACTGCAAACCAAGCTGGACTGTATCATGCTGAAGATATAGTTTCAGCTACCTGGCAGTTTGAAAATGACATAATAGGTAATGGAACCTGGTGCTTTACTGCTTCAGAAATAGCCGGAAAGGAGTTTACTACCATTGTAGGTGAAAAAGGGAAAATTGAATATGCCACTTTTGAAAGTAGCGATGTAGCGCTATATACAGTACAAGGGGGAAAACAAGTTTTTCAATTTGATATGCCAGAGTACATTCAACAGCCTTTAATCCAATCTATAGTAGATGAGCTAAGGGGAGTGGGCACTAGCCCAAGTACCGGAATTTCTGCTGCTAGGACGAATTATATGATGGATTTGATCACAGAAAATACATAGAGTATATTATTTTTTGAATAAGTCGCAAAAAACCTCCCTAACAGATCAATTTAGGGAGGCTAAGTATGCAAAGGGAAAGCAGGATAATCTTTTAAAAATTTAATAATATACCTGGAGCGCTTAATGAGTTATCCTACTGTTCACAACCTTTCCTAAGTGAATTTTTAGAACCCGTAGCCAACGGTTAGCTTAAAAAAAGAAGCCAGATCGTTACCACTTTTAGCAACTTCCTCATCTGAGCGTAAATCGAGCCCCGAAGTAAAACGAGCAAAAACTCCACCTTTCGGATCGGCAAATTGGATATAGGGACCTAAAGCTACATAAAGGTCACTAGCAGCGTCATCTTCTTGGTTATCTCCTCCAGTAAAACGCAGATGCTCGAGATGAAGTCCTAGCGATACAACACTACTTACCTTATATCCACCATTTACCCAGTAATGTAAATAATTATTGGTAACAGGATTGCCCTGATCAAATCCTACATAGTAACCGGCGTACAATTCACCTTCTAGGTTATTGTTATCTAGCCCTATGGTAATATTAGGTACAAAGCCTTCTCCAAGAGCAGGTGTTCCTAATCCTGAAGTTAAACTTCCGTTCAACAAACCAATTTGAGGGTTTACGTACAAAGAAGGACCCACCGGAAAACCTATACCAACTCCAAACTCTGTCCAATTGCCCCAACCTAAATTAGTGGTGGTTCCGCTTGTACCTCCTGTTCCGCCTGACCATAAGATACCGTAAAAAGTAAAATCAATATTATCACCAGTTGCATAAGAACCGGCAAAAAAGGGATAAAATCCGAAAAATATATCGGAATTAAGTGAAACATTCATACTAAATCTATCTTCTTCTTCTTGGGCAAAAACGGAACTGCTTGATAAGAAGAAACTCAATGATACTATAAAACAGAGAATTAATTTTCTAAAAAGGGTAATCATATGAAAAGTCATTATTTGAAAAAATTAAATTGTAAAATATATTAACAAAGCACTCCATTGTTATGATATATTTTAACAATAACCTTGATAATTTCTTTTTTGTTAAAAAAATATTCATTTTGTTTAAAAATTTAAAATGTTAATGATTTTAAGTATTGTAACTTAAAATACTTCTTTTGAACCAGTTAGCTTATTCAGCCTAAAATTATCTATCGCTAAATAAATTTTATCTGCTTTGGGATGATGAAGGATGTTATCTATTTCTCACTAAGGTTTCGGAAACTAAGCTTTAAATAATTTAAAAAATCTTATAAACACACAGTACAAAATGTTTATCAAGGGTTAGG
>JBCDJE010000156.1:0-8091 GCA_038748185.1 Bacteroidota bacterium | reverse complement strand
GTTGATTTGTGGTCTTGATGAAAAATAGCAATAGAGACTAATAGTTCTTTTTCATCTCCAATTACTTCAATTAATTCCATTAATTCAACAGAAGCTTCTTCAGAAAAGAATAAGGCTAATAACAGCTTAGTATCTAGTTTTTTTGAAATAGCTAGTGCTTCTTTTAACTTGATTTCCCAAGTATTTTTCGAAAAATTGATTTCTTGCCGATAATGATGGAAAGGAATCTTACTAAGGATAGCTAAATCATTCTCAGTTAAATCTTTGCACTCTGAGCTCGCTCCTACACCCATAGCCGGAAAAGGATATGTTTTGCCAAAGTTTTCAAAAACTACTAAACTATTATCAGACTTGTGCTTTGAAGCAATCTCAGTCACTTTTAGGGTAATTGTTTGATTTACTTCTTCACCTGCTTCTAAAGTTATCGGAAAGGGAAGCCCTAATGGTGTACAATAGGTTTTGTAAGAATCATCTGTCCAATTGCGTTGGTCTTCCATTTCAAAGATATCTCCTTCAAATTTGAGTGATGCGGTAATATCTTCGTCGGGATGCCATTCCATCTGGTTAATATACATCATAGGTTGATGTGGACTGATGAATTGCGGAAAATCCTTGTATACCAATTTTCCATATACATCAATAATTTTACATCTTTTCCCAGCACACTCATCCACAGGATGTAATACGCAAAATCCTACTCTATTTTTCTTAAAAGTACTTTCTGCTCGTCCTTTAATTTCAAAAATAATTTCATTTCTTTCATTACCTGAAATTTTACAATCCCACTTAAAATCAATATCATCCTTTTTACATAAACAACAAAAATTGATTTCAAAAGCGTTTTCTTTTACTTCGATATGTTCGTTTACAACTTTCGCAGGGATGGTGTCCCAATTGTGGTCTCTTACAGCAAAATAAATCATTCGCAGAAGCTCAATACTTCCTACTTTCAGATAGCGAATACTTCCCTCACCATACATTAATTGAATATTACCAGCCTGTAGCTTTTGGTGCTCAGGCAGTTTTTCATTACTCCCATAAGCTGCTTCTATAAAGGTTAGCTCAAAGTTCTTCATGGCATAATAGGTTTTCCCGGTTCATTTAATCCTGCATTCGCATTATCTAAGATCAAAACCCAATCATTAGCCACTCCTTTAGACGGAGGAATGAATCCTAAATCTTTATCTGTTTTTTCAAAATTGCCAATAATTTCGGCTGTACCTTCTCTTGGGTCGAACCACCATGCAGCTAAACTTTCTCCTTTCAATTTTTTTGTTTCAATCTTAACTGCTTGCCCTTCAGGAATATAAATAATAGCTGAAGTACCACCAGCTGTAATTGCGGCCCTGATTGATTTATCATTATCTGGATAAGTGAGTATGTCTTGTGCAGGTTGCAATGTATGGAATGCACGTGACTCGAATAGCCATCTTGCATAACCCATTTGGGCTGCGCCGGGATGTTTTATGGCATCGTACCAAGGTATACGGGCTTTAATAATACCCTTCCTTTCAGGAGCGCACATTTGCCAGATATTATTATTACCATAGGTATGCCCGCAAGCTCCAGCTAATAAAGACCCATATGCTGCTCGTCTTATACTATATGCCGGATGTCGTCCATTTTTTATATTAAACTTGATGGGAATATTTTCATAACGTGGTTCTCCATCAAGCGTAGGCTTTACAGGTTCCAATTCGTAATCAGCAGTAGTCATCTCATAATTAGGAAAATCAGGTTCTGAGTGACCTGACTGGAACATATTAAAATCCAGCCAATCATCATTATGGAAAAATTGAGATGATTTTGCGCCCCCTCTAGGGTGAAAAGTCATTAGGTGCGTACCTTCATTCCCTTTTTCAATTCCTTTTGCCATAGCTCTAATAATAGCATATTCTTTCTCATTTTCAGGATTTCTATCACCTCCTAATATCCAGATTATGTTTTCTTGATTTTTATACCGTTTTCCCATGTACACACCAAAGCCTTCAGCAGCATTCTCAGTACTGAAGATTACAGGTCCTACACCCCATTTCTTTTGCCATTTATCTCCCCAAGTAGGTAACATGCCTATTACTATGTTTAATGAAGCAGCTTTATTCACAATAAAATCAACATGCTCAAAATATGCCTCGTTAGGCTGCAAAGGATCATTATTAACCAATGGTGTATTGCCATAAGGATTAGGAACATTGAGTCCATCCAATTCTGCCAGTACTACTGCTTGAATAACATTAAACCCTTTTGCAGCCCTATCTTCAAGATATAATGTAGCTTCTTCTCTATTTAACCTGTGGAAGAGTTCCCAAGCAGTGTCGCCCAACCAGAAGAAAGGTTCACCCTCTTCCGTTACTAAATATCGCTTATTTTCACTAATACCTATAAGCTGCGCGTTCACTGTGCTTACTAAAAAAAAACCAAGGAATAACAGGAAATACTTTAAGAGATTCATAGGCTAATCATTTTTTATTGATAGGAATTAAGTAATCGCCTTAATCTGTTTCATTACATGATCCCACTCAAAAATATCTTTCCAATTTTCTTTGAAGATGATTGGTTTTCCCAACTCTATCGCCTTGAGAGCTGCATCTGAAAACTTTCCACCAGGAAGTTTATCAAATAAAAGTGCTAATTCAATATTGATGTGCCCTAAAAAGAAATCATAGGCAGCATCCTTTGGCACTCCTTTTTCAACTACCGTATCTACTGCTTCTTTCATTACACTAACTACTGCTGCCCCAAACGTCTCAGAAAGTGCAGGTTCTAATATTCCCATTTGCTCTATGGTAATCTTGTGAGAAACGGTTACCGGAGCATACATAATTTTAGCTAGTTCTTCTGACTCCTTGTAAGACGATTCTTCCCCTTGAATAATCGCACAAACAATAACTTGCTTAGCGGCAATTCCTCCAAAAAAATCAAAATGTGCTTCTTCCCCAGGTTCCCAATTAAAAACCGATGGGTGAGCAGGGTGAGAGGCAAAATAATTAACATCGGCTCTTTCTGGTAGTGCACCTGCTAGTGGTGCTGCTGGATCCAAACAAAAAGCCGTTGCACCACTTTTCATCAAAGGTACTGTACTGTCTGCCACTTTTTTTATGTAAATATCTGGAACTGCCATAATTACATAATCGGCTTCTGGCACAGCTTCTTCTGCTGAAGTACAGGTGATACCATATTTACTTTCTACTCTTTCTTTCGCCTCGTCGCTTACTTCTACATAAGTCATTTGATAGGCTGTATCTTTAAGATTAGCAGCGATACGCATACCCATTTTTCCTCCGGCGCCTAATAATGTTACTTTTTTCATATATGTTTAATTTAATTATAGGAGTAATTCTCCTTTTAAAACGGATTCGAAAAATCGCTCATTACCATTTTGACCTCCTTTGAGGACTATTTGTAATCCATCAAATATATGCTGATAAGAGTGTGCTAAGCATAAAGGCGCACCTGGAGCAATAGGTACCATTGTTTCTAATGCATAAATTCCAAGCGACCTAGCTACATATCCTGATGTATCGCCACCTGCTACAGCTGCTCTTCGAATTCCTGTCTCTTCTAACAAGCCTTTCATGATCTGCCCCTGCGCTACAGCGAGTATGGCACTAATGGATTTTTCATCAGAATGCTTTTGGATATAATCTTTTGTTGCTTCAATAGCTGGGTCTTCCGGACCTAGTACCGAATAGATTACCACACTTTTGCCTTCATTTATGGCTTCTTTTGCAGCTGTTTTAACATTGTTTATCTCTTCATTACTTGCTTGTGGATTCGCCAGGTTTAAAGTATTAATCCGAATACCGACAAAACCCAAGTTTTGTATCCATTCAATTTGCACTTGGGTTACCGGAGAAGCACTACCACTCATAATTAATATTTGGTCAGCTTCTCCTACTGAAGTGTTTACTTCTGGTTTTGTAATGATTTTTTGCTGTTGTAGATAAGCACAAATCGCATATTCAATACCCGATGAACCTACTAATAACTGAGATGGATTACCTGCCGACTCTGCAATTAATTGCCCAACTTTTAATAGATGGTCTTTATTTAAAATATCAAAAAGTACATACTCTCCTGATTCTTTGTGTAGAGAAAGGAATTTTTGCTTTCTTTCTTCTTCAGGTAATTCTAGTGCAAAAATATCCATTAATGCCGTATTCCTATAGGTTTGCTTAGCAATGTGCAACCTCAGATCGGCCTCATGCATAGGAGTTACCGGATGTTTAGACATAGTAGGATGTCTGTCAAGTCTGTAGGTAGTTTCTCCTACTTTGGCAAACAAGTTTCCAAACACTGAAAAGCGATTAATGGAAGGCGCTCCAACTATTAACGGAATATAATTGGAAGGAAAAAACTCAAAAGCAAGATCAGTGGCATGCCCGATATTGCCTAAGTGTGGCGAAGAATCAAAAGTCGAACAGACTTTATAGTGAAAAAACTTAGTAGGTATTCTACTGATCTTTTCAAATATTGGGGGTAACTCTTCGTCCATTTGGTCTGGCGTTAGACTACGACTAATGCCTGCTACTCCAAAAGCTTTTAATTTTCCATCTTTGCCTGCCAGATTTTTATTTTTAAATGAAAAGTTAGCCACTTCATCAGGTGAAGGTGTTTTTAGGAATAGTGCAGTAGGTATACCATTAATTGCTAATGCCTCCATTACATCAGTAGAACCTGTAAAATCATCACCATAATAACTTAAGAGCATTTTGTTTTCCATCTCTGCTTATTTTTTCCGATAAAAATCAATTGCTTGTTGTAATGCCAAATGATCTGGTGCTAGATCATAAATGCTTTTTCCTTCCAAAGCACCTTCCCAAGCTAATTTTATGCTCTGCACTCCTGCTTCTATACCGCCGGGGTGCCCGGTAATCCCTCCTCCACATAGATACATTACATCTTGAGAATTAACTGCTTGGTAGGTATCTAAAGCCTGATCTGCCCATTGCCCTGATGAAATAACCGGAGTAACCGGACAACCTCCTCCACTAGGCGAAAGACATGCTTTAATGGAGTCAATAACCGATTCATCCTGCTCACAAAATTTATTTCTAATTCCGTTGGTATGAATATGATCAGCACCTGCCAAGCTGTAAATTTTTTGAAAAACGCTAAAACCCATACCCAACACATCACTTCTTGAGAAAAGTCCCCACCCATTTCGATGACCGTGTATAGGTAATTGCGAATGCTTATTGAGTTTTTCTATGGCAGAAATTCCCGTCCAATTAAGGCTAGCCATCACACATGTTCCGCCTTTTGCCAGTACATAATCGTGCCTGCACAGCATATCATCTATATCACCACTCAAATTAAAAGTAAACATGGGCTTTTTCCCTGTTTTTTCAGCATAATCGTTTATCACTTGCATTACTGCATCTACACGTTTTTCAAAAGGAGAATGCGGTGAATCACCCATTAATTCATCGTCTTTTATAAAATCCAACCCAGCCTCAATAAGTGTTTTCACTTGTTGCGCAGTTGCTTCAGGACTTAGCCCAACACTGGGTTTAATAATCGTCCCAATGATTGGTCTGGCATCCATACCAATTAATTCTCTTGTACCTGATGTTGCGAATTTTGGTCCGGTGTATTTTTCATTAAATGCTTTGGGCAATGCAATATCTAGTAATTTTAAACCAGAAAAAGGAGCAAGTTCAAACAGATTACCTGCTACAGTTGCCATAAGGTTAGATAAGTTGATACCTACATTATGTAGTGGCCATTCTAGCGTAACAATTGCCTGCTTCCAAGTTACCTTTCCATCGATTTTATAAGGTTTTGCGCCGGGAAGAGATGGGTCTTCTACTTCTGCTGTTTCCTCAATTTTTATAATTTTTGCAGCATATTTTTCTTTGAGTTCAGCCGTTTCACCAGGTACTTTTACAAAAGTGCCAGATGATTGCTCACCAGCCATTATTTCAACTGCCTGTTCGACTGGAAAAGCCGTTTCGATAAAATATTTAGCTTGTATCTTATCCATACTACCTTATAGTTTAACTATTTTATTTTCTTCAGCTGACTCATAGCAAGCATAAACCAGCTTTAAGGTTTCCAAATTATCTTCACCTGTAGTCTCTACATTTTCTTTATCTCTCAAACCATTTAAAAACTGGCGATTGATTCCCACCATACTGGCGTGTATACTGGCATAATCGGGATTAACCCAATCATACTGTTCGGGATAGGCTTCAAAAGCCTTTGTTCCTTCACTTGTGGTAACCTTTATAATAAAATCATGTTCCAATTTGATAGAACCACGTTCTCCTTCTGCTAAAACTAAGGTTTGCGGAAAAGCCTCTTTTTCGAGAATTGAAGCATAAGACATTTCAACAAAGCAATGTGCACTATCCTTCATTTCCATTAATACATTTGCTACATCTTCTCCTTTTATACCTCTATTAATCGCATTTGTTTTACAGAGTAGATGACTAACTTCACCAAAAAAATAGCGAGCAATATCAAGTACATGTGATCCTACATCAGCTATAATAAATTGATCTAGCTCTGCCAGAAATGGTTGGTTTTCAAATACAGGAAATGCTGAACAAAAACTTATTCTACTTTTAAATACCTTACCTATCACATCGGTATCCAATATTTCTTTAAACTTTCTGATGGGTGCTTGCCAGCGAAAATTCTCATGTACATAGAATTTTATGCCTGCCTCATTACAAGTTCTTACTAACGCTTCGGAGCTTAGCAAATCAACTGACATGGGTTTCTGACAAATGGTATTTATTTTCTTTGAAGCTGCGAGTTCGACTAGCTCTGCATGTGTTTCAGGATTGGTGATGATATCTACAAAGTCAGGAGTGACTTTATTGAATAATTCAGCGGCATTATCAAAAACGTTTTCAACTGAATACTTTCGTGCAAGTTTTTTAGCATTTTCTATATTATTATCGCATAAAGCAATGATTTCAATACCACCGACTTCTATCCATGCAGCTATTTGGTAACTAGCCCAAAAGCCACATCCAATCACTGCGAGTTTCAGCTTCTCCATTTTCAAATTGTAATTTTTAAGTGATAGTTGTTATTAGTATGCTTTGAAAGTACTCATTTAAAAAGAAAATTTTAATGTAATTGGCAAGATTTATTTACGTAAAGGTTTGCGTAAAATAGGTACTGATACTTTCGATAAAAAGTGTTACTCCTATTATTAGGTTTATAGTAGAAGGGTTTTATGCTTTACAGGTATTTAGTAAATTTAATATCGATATTTTTTTTATGAAAAAGGAAGCCACTTTAAAAGATATAGCCAAAGTATTAAACGTTAGCCCTGCTACAGTTTCAAGGGCTTTGCATGACGATTACCAAATTAGTAAATCGACTAAAGAAAAAGTACTAGCACTGGCAAAGGAAATGGATTATGCGCCAAATCCCATCGCTCTGGGGTTACTCCATAAAAAGACACATATTGTGGGCGTAATAATACCTGATATAGCTTATCATTTTAATTCTTCGGCAATAAGTGGCATTGAAAATGTTCTGAATGCTGCAGGATATAGTGTGATTGTGTGTCAATCCAAAGAAGATTTTCGAAAAGAAGCTGTTCATCTTAAAAACCTGATGTTGGGCAGAACAGATGGAACTATTATTTCTATAGCGCATAATACTAAAGATTTTCAACATTTCTCTACAAGCATTCAAAAAGGCTATCCACTAGTCTTTTTAGATAGGGCTCCCCCAATGGAAGGCATTTCGAGTGTTACCATAGATAATGTAGAAGCCACTAAACAGGCAACCACCTATTTAATTGGCTTAGGATGTCGCAATATCGCGTATGTTGCCGGCCCTGAAGGGTTAGAGATTGGAAAGAAGCGCTATGAAGGATATTTAAAAGCACACAGAGAAGCTGGAATAAAAATACATGAAAACTATCTGGTTCATTGCAAATTTGATCATTCAATGGGTAAAAATGCAGTAACCAAGCTTTTATTAAAAAAACCTAAGCCCGATGCGATTCTAACCATTAATGATAGAATTGCTATTGGTACTATGGCTGCAATAAGAGCTTGGTTACTGCATTTTTACCCATTGAATGATCAAATTTGCAATGAACCAGATAGTTTTCATGTATTT
>JBCDJE010000155.1:0-8102 GCA_038748185.1 Bacteroidota bacterium | reverse complement strand
TACCTATTCGTAAATATCCATCATTAGCAAAACCCCAATAGAATATTCCACTTGCAATTAGAATCCATATTAAATTTGACTTTATTATTAAAAAATATCTATTCATATTTTCAAATTATATCTAAAAATTCAATAAGCTTTCTTTAAATATAAATTCAAAACTAATTTAACTGATCTTCTTAAACCTAATAGCTTCTATCATCACATTACATGTATACTTCGTCAATTTTTTGTGAGCTATTATCTTTCCCTTTTCCCTATCTTTGCTTTATGGATGAGTATTACGAAGAAGAAGATTTTCAGGAATTGTACGAGCATCAGCGCATTAGCATTGATCCTAAACAGGGCTTACTTCGTATCGATCGTTTTCTAATTGAAAGGTTAAAATATACCTCCCGCAATAAGATTCAAGACGGTATCAAAAAAGGTTTTGTACAAGTCAATGAGCAACCCGTAAAATCCAATTACAAAGTAAGGCCCGGCGATATCGTTACGATTTCTTTTCCCAAACCCAAAATTGAAACAGAAATCATCCCCCAAGATATTCCACTGGATGTGGTGTATGAAGACGAGCATCTGCTAGTCATCAATAAAGCAGCAGGAATGGTGGTACATCCGGGGCACAGTAACTGGGATGGCACGCTGGTCAATGCGCTTACTTACCGCTTTCAAAACTTACCTACTTCCCGTAACGGAGAAATTAAACCCGGGCTGGTGCATCGCATCGATAAGGATACAACAGGATTGATGGTGATTGCTAAAACTGAACCTGTGATGACCCACCTCGCCAAGCAGTTTTTCGATCATACTATTGAAAGAAAGTATTATGCAGTAGTTTGGGGAGAAGTAAAAGAAGATAAGGGTACCATCACAGGGCATGTGGGCAGAAGTGCTAAAGACCGCCGTGTATACACCGTATTTCCAGAGGGTGAATATGGCAAGCATGCCGTCACCCACTATGAAGTACTCAAGCGATTGCGTTATATCTCTTTAGTAAAATGCAATTTAGAAACCGGAAGAACGCACCAAATACGGGTACACATGAAATATATTGGGCATACCCTTTTCAATGATGAGCGATACGGAGGCGATAAGATTTTAAAAGGCGAAAAGTTTAGTAAATACAAAGCATTTGTGGAAAATTGCTTTAAAATTCTGCCCAGACAAGCCCTCCATGCCAAATCTTTGGGTTTTGTTCATCCAGTAACTGGTGAATCGCTTTTTTTCGATTCAAACCTTCCTGACGATATACAGGGGCTTATTGAAAAATGGGAGCATTATGTACAGTATACTTAGAAGTGAGTTGGTGACTTTTTAAAGAGTATTTTGTTAATGCCCTCTTCAATTATCCAACACAGTGATTTCCACTCTCCTATTCTTACGTTTACCTTCATTGGTATCATTACTAGCAATAGGTTGGTCTTCACCAAAACCTTTAGCTTTTAACCTTGTCGATTTAATTCCTTTTGCCTGAAGATAGCGTACAACAACACTTGCTCTATTTTTTGATAGCTGCAAGTTTTTAATGCTATCTCCCACATTGTCGGTATGTCCAGCAATCTCTATTTTAAGAGATGGATGACTCTGCATTAATGCAATCAGTCTATTCAGTTCTTCAAAGGAATTTTTTAATAAACTTGAAGAGCTAGTAGCAAACAAAACATTTTCGAAAATAATAGATGCTCCTAATTCCATTTCTGGTAATTGCTCTACACTATCCGCAACTTCAACAAAATTCAAAGAAATATCATCCACAAAATAGAAATAATGATCATCTCTCATACCTTGCCAGTCTGACCCAAGCTTTTTATACTGTGCTTCAATTAGGTACCTTGCAATTTTTTTATAGTGCATTTTGTTGTAAGGTGTGAAGCTTCCAATAGTCATAAACTGTTCTCCTCCTTTAGCAACAAATTCTCCAGATATTTCCATCCAACCGCTCCAGTCTCTCAATAATGCATCACTTGTTACATGTGGATAAACCCCATGAATGCTGTATCCTTTGCCCTTTACATGTTTAGGAATTATAGGCTTTTCAGAAAAATATGCCCCTATTTCCTGAATATATATTCCTGATCTTTCACCGAGGTTAACATAAAACTTTACTACATATTTATGCCCTCTTTGTAAAGGCTGCGATAGCTTTTGAGCAATATACTCAGCATGATGGAATTCATCTTTGATAGACCCTTCTAAAAACGCCATATGTGCTCCAGTCTTGGCCGCTTGTACACCTATCCAATCTATATTATCAACTATTAAATCGAATTTTTGAAGCTTGTAATGAAAATTGCCTAGGTATTTCCATTCTAGGGCGATTAAATCATAACCTTCGCCTCCTTTATCGCTTTTAATTACTTCTTCAAAACTTGCATTTCTTATCAGGTTTTGACCCGAAGTACTGCTGCTCACACATAAAAATAGCCAAAGTAAATATTGAAAAACAGAAGGTGTCCCACCATTATTATATGTGTTTTTCATTTTCTTTTTTTTAAATTTTTCTTCTAGATATTCAGCTAAATAAATAGCATTTATATAAGGTAGATACTTTTTCCATTCTAGTGATCTATTTAAAGCTATTTGAAAAAACTTAATTATAACCATAAAAAGAGCTATAACAAATAACATAAAAATCTAAATTACGTAGCACAAATATTATACAACTCAAAATCACTAAAATTTGAAATTAACTTTTTCACACATTTAATCAGTTTAAGCCATCTAGAAGAAAAATTTCTCACTATAAAAACTTAGGGGATTTTCCTGCTTTATTCCCAAGATTCATTAACTTTACTTTGTTAGAGGAATCTAATTCCTCTATTCTCAATAGGGCTTCACTACGTTATTTTTTCCATCCAATTTTATAGTCATTAGATGTACCTCATTTTTGATACAGAAACTACCGGGCTGCCTAAAAACTACAATGCCCCAGTCACCGATTTAGATAACTGGCCAAGATTAGTGCAACTCGCCTGGCAATTGCACGGCAATAAGGGGGAATTGCTAAGTGCCAAAAATTATATTGTAAAACCCGAGGGATTCACCATTCCGTTTAATGCGGAAAAGGTGCATGGTATCTCCACTGAAATGGCTTTAAAAGAAGGCTTCCCTTTAAAGCAAGTCATGGAAGAATTCGCTCAAGATGTTGCCAATTCAGAAGTATTGATTGGGCATAATGTGGAGTTTGATATTAACATTACCGGAGCAGAATTTATTCGTAGCAAGGTGGAGAGCAAATTGATGGAAACTGATACCATTGATACTAAAAATGAATCGGTGGAATTTTGTGCCTTGCCCGGTGGAAAAGGAGGTAAATACAAGTGGCCTACTTTAACAGAATTACACCAGAAGTTATTTGGAGTAGGCTTCGGTGATGCACACGATGCCGCTTATGATGTTGATGCTACTGCCAAGTGTTTTTTCGGCTTAATCAAAGAGCAGGTTATCAAACCTTACGATAATATTGCCTTTGAAACCATCACGTATGAAGCTCCTAAACTAGAGGATGCCAATTTTGCCAAAGCCAAAGAACAGCAACAGGATACTACATTAAGTGGCTTCAAAAAGAAAGTAAAAGCTGAAGATGTCATCCCGTTTTCTCACCTACATGTGCATTCAGAATTTTCTATACTGCAAAGCACTGCAGGTGTAAAAAAAATATTGGCAAAGGCAAGAGAATTGAAAATGCGTGCAGTTGCCTTTACCGATATGGGCAACCTGCATGGGGCTTTTAATGCCGTTGCCGGACAAAGCGATGACCTAAAAGTAATTATAGGATGTGAGATGTATGTAGCTGAAGAGCGCGAAAAAAAACAGTTTACAAAGGATAATCCTGATAAAAGATTCCATCAGGTATTATTAGCTAAAAACCAAGAAGGCTATATCAATCTTTCCAAACTGAGTTCTATTGGCTACATAGAAGGTTTTTATGCAGGTGTTCCCCGCATTGATCGTAACCTAATTGTAAACCACAAAGAAGGCTTGATAGCCACTACAGGTAACCTTAACGGTGAAATTCCTTATCTTATCTTGAATATTGGTGAACATCAGGCCGAAGAAACTTTCAAATGGTGGCATGCCCTTTTTGGTGAAGATTTTTATGTAGAATTGATGCGGCATGGTTTACCTGAAGAAGAAAGGGTAAACAAAGTTTTACTACAATTTGCGAAAAAATATAATGTAAAACCCGTCGCCTCAAACGATGTATATTACCTACACGAAAAAGATGCTTCTGCACATGAGGTGCTTTGGTGCGTAAAAGAAGGAAAAACCATGAGTATGGAAGTAGGTAATGGCAGAAGATATCGTTTTGCGCTCCCCAACCATGAGTACTATTTCAAAGATCAGGAGGCAATGAATGAATTATTTGCCGATATCCCTGAAGCACTGGAAAATATCAATGAAATTATAGATAAATGTGAACCGCTCAAGCTCAAAAGAGATATTCTCCTACCGGCATTTCCTATGCCGCCTGAATTTGAAAATCAAGATGATTACCTGCGTTACCTCACATTAGAAGGCGCTAAAACCAGGTATCCAATTCCGCTTCCTGATGAAGTAAAAGAAAGGATTGATCTTGAGCTCAGCATCATTAAAAATATGGGTTTTCCGGGCTATTTTCTTATTGTACAAGACTTTATTGCAGCAGCAAGAGAAATGGGTGTTTTTGTAGGGCCCGGACGAGGTTCAGCAGCAGGCTCTGTTGTAGCATACTGTGTTGGAATTACCAATATCGATCCTATTAAATATGATTTACTATTTGAAAGATTCCTCAACCCAGAAAGAGTTTCCATGCCCGATATTGATATTGATTTTGATGACCGTGGCAGGCAAGATGTGATTGATTGGGTGGTGAATAAGTATGGTAAAAATCAGGTAGCCCAGATTATTACTTATGGTACTATGGCTGCCAAAATGTCGATTAAGGATGTAGCAAGATCTACCGAACTACCGCTTTCAGAAGCCAATGCATTAGCGAAAATGGTGCCTGATACACCCGGTACAACCCTCGATAAAGCGTTTAGTGAAGTAAGAGAACTGGCAGCCATTAAAGAAAATGATCAAGGACCACAAGGTGAGGTAATCAGGTTGGCACATACTGTAGAAGGCTCTGTGAGAAATACAGGTATTCATGCTGCCGGAGTGATCATTGCTCCAGATGATTTATTAGAATACATCCCAGTTTGCACCTCAAAAGATGCTGATCTTTTGGTAACTCAGTTTGATGGAAAAGTAGTAGAATCAGCCGGGATGTTAAAAATGGATTTTCTTGGATTGAAAACCCTCACTATTATTAAAGATGCGCTCAAACTTATTGAGAAAAATCATGGTGTAGACATAGATATTGACCAGATTCCGCTTAATGATAAGAAAACTTTCGAGCTATATCAAAAAGGAGAAACAGTAGGTACATTCCAGTTTGAGTCTGCCGGTATGCAAAAATATCTAAAAGACTTAAAACCTACTAATATTGAAGATTTGATTGCGATGAATGCCTTGTACCGCCCGGGACCGATGCAATTTATTCCCAATTTCATTAACCGAAAACATGGGAAAGAACATATTGATTATCCACACCCTTTGTTGGAAGGCATTCTCAAAAACTCCAACGGGATCATGGTTTACCAAGAGCAAATTATGCAGACGGCACAAATACTAGCAGGTTACTCTTTGGGGGGTGCGGATTTATTGAGAAGAGCGATGGGTAAGAAGAAAAAGGAGGAGATGGATAAACAGAAAGTAATCTTCATAAATGGGGCGAAAGAGAAAAATAATATCAATAAGAAATTGGCTGAGGAAATTTTCTCTATTATGGCAAAATTTGCTTCTTATGGCTTTAATCGCTCCCATTCTGCTGCATATTCGGTAGTGGCTTATCAAACAGGTTACCTTAAAGCGAATTACTCTGGGGAATATATGGCTGCAGTACTCAGTAACTGGATGGGTACTATTGAGAAAATTAAAGTATTTATTGAGGAAGCCAAACACTCTGGTGTAGAAGTACTTGGCCCTGATGTAAATGAGAGTTCTCGCGATTTTGACGTAAACAGTGAGGGTGCTATTCGATTTGGGCTGGCAGCAGTTAAAGGGGCTGGTGATGCGGCAGTAGAAGCTATTATCGCTGAAAGAGAAGCCAATGGGTCTTTTAAAAGCATATGGGACTTTGTAGAAAGAGTTGACCTCCGCAAAGTCAATAAGAAAACTATTGAAAGCCTCGCCTATGCTGGTGCATTTGATGAATTAGGGAAATTACACCGTGCTCAATTCTTCCACATAGGAGAAGGAGAACAGTCATCTGGCATTGAAAAACTGATTAAATATGGCAGTAACGTACAGGCAGAAAAACTATCGGCACAAATGTCGTTGTTCGGAGGGAGTGGCGGTATGGAAATGCCTAAACCTAAAATGCCTGAATGTGAAAGATGGAGTGATTTGGTAAAACTGCGTTTTGAAAAAGAAGTGGTAGGTTTTTACATTTCAGGTCACCCGTTGGATATGTATAAGGTAGAGTTACAGCATTCTTGTAAGCCTATTCCTACCATTCAAGAGTATAAAAACCGAGATATTTCCATTGGTGGTTCTATTACCGATGTAAAAATACGGGAAGCCAGAAACGGGAATAAATTTGCCATTTTCACTGTGGAAGATTATGAGGGCAGTACTGAGTTGGTGCTCTTTGGGAAAAATTACATTGAGCATAGAAATATGTTGGAAGTAGGAAGGTTTGTGTATATCAAAGGAAAAGTACAAGAACGCTACGGTAGGATCGGTGAGTGGGAGCTCTCAGTAAAAAACATTTCACTCCTTTCCGATATAAAAGATAAACTGTTTAAGCAGGTAATCCTAAAAGTAGATTTAGAGAAAATTAATGAAACATTTGTATCGGAATTGGTGAATCTTGCTGAAACTTATGCGGGAAAATGTGATATGAAATTGGAAGTTTTTTCTGAAAATGAAAAGATTAAAGTTGATTTATTTTCCAGAAAGTTTAAAGTTGATCCTAATATTAAATTTTTAGAAGAAGCTAAGAGTTTGGAAGTCGCAGAGTGTTTAGTGAGGTAGTTCTTTAGTATGATTTATATTTTTACTGAAATGTAAGCCAATCTCCCATACAATGATGGAATAAAGAATCGTACTAGAAGCATAGACACTATTTATTGAAGAACTAAATGTAAATCTTATACAATTTGATACATTTCGGTTTATAAAATTGAATTGAAGCCAAAAAACTAATATTGATGATATAATAGCGATGAAATAAATCCATAGTTTTTCATTATTTGCCATTTCAGTTAATTTCTTTAGCAGTAGGTAATTAAAAATTAGAGGAAATAATATCATCAAATTACTAGCAGATTCTCTTAAAAATAGTATCACAACTAAATAGCTAACTAAACCATAATTAAGATATGTTTTTATTCTTTGATTTGCTTCAATAATTTTTACTGAATTCATAGTAATTTGTTAGTTGGAAACTAAACATTCCACTTTTTAGAAAAGTGGAATGTTTCTAGTATTAAAAGAAAAGATACATTTTCTTAAAAATAATACTGTACACCCAAATTGAAAGAAGAAAGATCTAAGTCCAGCACAAAACTGCTATTTGTATTCTTAGCATCACTCTCATCTTCATCTAATTCATTTCGAGAATAATTATATCCTAAAAAGCCTATATTAGCTTCTATACCTATTTTTTCAGTTAGGAAAAAAATAAAGCCCGGACGTAATCCCGTTTGTAAAGTAAAAAGATTTTCTTTAGTATCTGGTATTTCACTTTCCGAAGACCCAAAACCAAAAATCAGTTCAGCTTGTAAAAATACATAAGCTGCGTCACTAACCGATTTATGAAACCTTGCAAAAGGACCCATCTGAAAAATATCAATACTTGTTTCCGTTTCAAAGTTGATTCCAAAACTATTGGTAGATATAAACTCTGTTTTTATTCTTGTAAAACCTATTATACCGCCTATCGATACATTATCATTTACAAAACGTCCAATTTGAGGCAAAATGCTAAATGTTCGAGTATCAAGTTCATTATCAACTACATTATCAGGCGAAAACTCATTTTTGTTCTGATCAAAAGAAAAACTTAGTGATCC
>JBCDJE010000154.1:0-8131 GCA_038748185.1 Bacteroidota bacterium | reverse complement strand
GATTAATTTACCCCAATACATATTAAGATTTGAAGTAATAGAAAAGCTTTTAGATAGATAAAAAAAAGAGACTTTACTAAAGCCTCTTTTTTGTTTTGCTAAATATGCTCGTTGTGCTATTCAACTTTTAGTGCATATTTAGGCGTTGGGTTTAGTGGACAGAAGTAAACATATTCACCTTTTTCAAGTACTACTTCTTTAGAAGAAGCCACTTCACCATCACTGATTGTTGTAGATAAGTATGCATTCTTTACGTGGTGTTTTTGATCTAATTTATCTTTTGGAGCAATTACAAATCCTACTTTATGATCTATGCCTTTATTGGCGACTTCAAAAACGTAAGTTTCTCCTGCTTTTAATGTAAGTTCTTTTTTTGCAAATTCACCAGGAGTTTGATCGAGATGAACCGTTTTAGTAGTTTGTGCGATAGCTGCAAAACTGAATAATATGCTTGCTACAATAACGAATAATCTGATATTATTTTTCATAATTTTGATCGATTAAAAAGTTTTTAAGTACAATATTTTGAATGATTTTTCAATAACTGGGAAAGTATTTTTTAAGCTGAAACTGTTTCCAACTCTGGTGCAACAGGGAAATCTACGGGTACTTGGGTAGCACCGTGGATGAAATTACTAATTATTTTATCACCTATAACAATGATTACATCCACTAGGTTAGCTTTGTTATAACCTGCTGCAAAGAAGTTGTCTAATGCTTCAGTACTGGGTTTACTTCTGTTAATCGTGATATCTTTTACAAATTTTGCTAAAGCATCAATTTTATTATCAAAAGATGCAACGCCAGATCTAATTTCAAGAATTTGCTCATCGGTAAAACCATTCATTTTACCTAAAGCAGTATGGGCTGAAAGACAGTAGATACAATTATTTACCTGGCTTACTACTAAGTTGATCACTTCTCTTTCTTTAGCTTTTAGCGTACTTTTTCTGTTTTGTAATGCTAAATAATCGCCAAGTGCAGTATCGTTGTAGGCATAAGCAGCATATAAATTAGGAACAAAGCCTAAGCCTTTCTTTAGCTGGTCGAAAATTGCTTGGTTGTTTTCACTTACTTCTTCTCTTGTCGGTACTTCAAATGTATTTGCCATAATTTTGTATTGTTTAATTTTTGAATTGATTTAAAATAATAACAATACAATGTTAGACAGTTTAAGAGGGGTTATAAAGGTCAACTTTTCCCTTCAACTTGTTCATTTTTCCCTTTATACACTTTTGTACTACTTTTAAACTGTTGGGGGGTTTGGGTAGTAACTTTTTTAAATAATTTATGGAAACTGGCAATTTCCTCAAAGCCTAAGTCATAGGCAACTTCCTTGGCAGTTTTATCTGTATAAGCCAATAGCCTTTTTGCTTCAAGTATTACACGCTCATGTATAATTTGTAAAGGAGATTTTTGATTGTATTTGTAGAAAAGATTGGAAAGTGTTTTTGGTGATTTAAAAAGCAACTCTGCATAGTCATTTACTTGCCGTTTTTCTCTAAAGTGCATATCAACCAATACGTTGAATTTCCTTACAATATCAATCTGACTTTCTTTTAACTCTTTATTAATATTTTGCTCTTTTGCTAATCTGGTGGTTTTAATAATGAGTCGTTTGAGGAGCATCCTTAGCATTTCACCTTGTATATTATCTATTGTGTTAAATTCATCTAAGAACACCTCATATAATAAGTTAAATTTGTGTGCTTCACTTTTACCTAGGGTAATTATAGGTGTTTCTTGCGTACCAAAAAATAAAACACCGTTACAAGAAACTTCGTGGTCATGGTCTCTTATACAGTAAAATTCTCGGTTAAAAGAAAATGTAGTAATGTGTTGGTTTTTTACAGGAAAATGAGCTTGGTGAAAATAGGTGGTAGTAGTAAGTTGATTGGGTTCTAATAAATAGGGAACAGCATCTAATTCCATTTCTACATCGTAATCGTTCCTATTCCAGTGTATATGTATTAGCTTTTTGTCGGCATCATAATCTTTACTATCTTGAATAAAATTATCACTTAAGGCAAAAAAACCTTGTAATTTATAATCGTTGTATCTTAAGGTCATCTCATTCTGCAATTTCTTTTGATAATGTTATTTTCCAGAATATAATTCATTAAGCAAAAATTTTTTAATTTTTGTGAGAAATGAAAGTCAGATAATGATCTTTAGTAAGTACCAAAAGCTTGTTGCTAGCCTATTTATTTATTCTTTATAATCATTTTTTTATGTCTATAAAAAATACATCAGAACTAGAAGGGATGAGAAAAGTGAGTGAAGTAGTAGCCAATACACTTAAAGCAATGAGGAAATTTGCCTCACCGGGATTGTCAACTAAGGCATTAGATGCATTCGGCAGTAAAATGTTGAAACAATTTGGAGCAAATTCAGCTCCGCATAAAACATATGGTTTTCCCGGAAGCACTTGTATAAGTATAAATAATGAAATTGCCCACGGTTTGCCAAAAGCTTCTAAAATACTTCAAGAAGGTGATTTAGTAAATATTGATGTATCGGCAGAATTAAATGGTTATTGGGCAGATAATGGTAGTTCTTTTGTTTTAGGAAAGGATTTACATGGGCATCAATCACTAGTGGATGCGTCAAGAGAAATTTTGGCAAAAGCTATTGCGCAAATTAAAGGTGGAGTACGAATTTCAATTATAGGGCGATTAATAGAAAGCACTGCACGTGAAAAAGGTTATAATGTGATAAAGAATCTTGCTGGGCATGGGGTAGGGTTGAGCTTGCACGAAGAACCCAATGAAATATTGAATTGCTACGATAGGTTCAATAGAAGTAGATTTAAAAAAAATTCAGTAGTAGCTCTTGAGACCTTTATTGCTACAAAATCTACTTATGCAAAAAAAAATACAGATGGTTGGACACTTATTGGAAATAAAGGAGGATATGTAGCCCAACATGAGCACACCATTGTTGTTACTGATACTCAACCAATCATTCTTACTTATATGAACGGTATTTGGGATGACTTCCAATGAAAATAGATATCAGCCCTTTAAATAAATAAAATAGTATAAGTGTAGGAGATGGGGTAGCTTTAGTAAGGTCTGTTGAGCCAATTTTTTAAACATTAAGTCTTATGAAAAGAAAAGCATTTATAAAAAGTGCTGTAGGTGGAGTAATGGGTTTAAGTGTTTCGCCTCTTTATAGTGCTCCATCTGTATTAGATAATTCGGAACCTTTAAAAGTATCTCTTGTAAAAGAATTTGTTAGTGCTGGCCACAGTGATTTGGAAAAGGTTAAAGAAATGTTGGATGACTATCCTAATTTGATTTATAGCAGGTACGATTGGGGAAATGGCGATTTTGAAGAAGCCATAGAAGGTGCAGGTCATCTTGGTAATAAAGAGATTGCCGAATATTTAATTGAAAAAGGAGCAAGGGTCAATCTGTTTGTATTAACTATGTTAGGGAAAACAGCCTTGGTAAAGCCTATCCTCGAAAATTATCCAATATTGTTAGAGGCGAAAGGGGCACATGGATTCACTATGTTACACCATGCTAAAGTGGGTGGGAAAGATGCATCAGTACTGTATGAATATCTACAAGAAAAGGGATTAAAAGAAACTAAACTGTCAATTAAGTAGTCGTAGTCCTTTCCAGGTTTGTAATATAAAAGCTTGTCATCTTACGCATAGATATTATCTGTTTACATAGAAGTACAGATTCTATCACTTAAGTTTTATAGTACACAAAATAACTTTCAGTTTGTTAAAGAATATGTATTTTAAAACTAAGAAAGTGATGATCATATTTAGGCTACTAATTGTATTACTATTTATTCATTCAAACCTTAAAGGGCAAGTATTGGAAGAAGTAGATTTATCCTCTTACAGATGGCAAAATCGATTGATTTTATTATTCTCTTCGGCAGAAGATAATTCAGATTATCAGGAACAATTGCAGTTTTTAGCTAATAAAGACTCGGAGCTAGCAGATCGAGAATTGCTGGTATTCAGCTTTTTTGAGAATGCTATTGGTATATTTAATGGAAAACTAATACCAAAAGAGCAAGTATTAGCTAATAGAAAACGATATAAAATAGAAAAAGGAGATCAGGTATTAATTTTAATTGGAAAGGACGGAGGTGAAAAATTAAGAAAGCCCTTTTTAGTTCAACCTACTGAAGTTTTTGGATTGATAGATCAAATGCCTATGCGGCGGCAAGAAATGAGAAGAAGAAAAAAAGCAGATTATAGATAGAAAGTAAAAAACCTCCAGCTTACATAAGCATGGAGGCTTTATCCAACTTTTTTTATTTATGCTCCAATTAATTCATTGAAGGCGGTAAGATTACTTTATCAATAATATGTACAACGCCGTTTGATGCTTTCACATCGGCAGTGGTAACACTTGCATTGTTTATCTTAGCACCTGAAGATAAATCAACAGTAATCTTTTCACCTTGTACAGTGGCTGCTTTCTGTCCGTCTGTAAGATCAGTTGACATCACTTTTGCACCAACTACGTGGTAAGTTAAGATAGAAACTAGTTTATCTTTGTTTTCAGGCTTGAGTAAAGACTCAAGTGTTCCTTCTGGTAATGCAGCAAATGCATCATTAGTAGGAGCAAATACTGTAAATGGGCCTTTACCACTTAATGTCTCAACTAAGCCTGCTGCTTTTACAGCTGCAACTAAAGTCGATAAGTTTTCAGCACCAGATGCTAATTCAACAATGTTTTTGTCTTGAGCATAAATATTAGCCCCAAATGCTAAAAGAATAGTGATAGAAAAAATTCTGATTAGATTCTTCATTGTAATAGATTTAAAAGTTTTAAAAAATAGTATTTGCAGGTAGAATCAATGAAGAATATTATTGTTTAATAAAAGTTAAACATTCTTTATTTTATTGTCTTTCTCGTGTATTTTTTTGCAAAATTATTTGTCAGTATTTTTTTCCAAATGCAATTGCTCTGATCATTCCATTGAAAATGATGCCGTGAAAAGGAAGTACGCCATACCAATATAACCTACCCCAGATGCCTTTAGGCCTGAAAGTGGCAGTTTGAAAAAGTATATTTTTTTCAATTTTAAATTCTAGCCAAGCTTCACCCGGAAGTTTCATTTCGGCAAAAAGTAGCAATCTTTTGTCTTCTTTGCTAGCATATAAAACCCGCCAAAAATCAAGCGAATCGCCAGTATTAATCTCAAAGGGATTAGTCCTTCCTCTTTTTAATCCGACACCACCAACCATCAAGTCTAAATATCCTCTAATTTTCCAAAGCCAATTGGAATAATACCAACCATTATCTCCTCCAAGACCCCAAATCCTTTTCAATACAGGTTCTTCATCTTGAATCTCCTGTTGCTTTTTATCTTTAAAGCAGCCATAATTTGGAACATTTATATAATCTGAGATATTTTTTTACAACCTACCACTTATAACCGAGTCTTTCCAACTGGAGACAATTAGATTTTGGTCTATTTTCTCAAATGCTTTTACTAAAGCTTTTTCGTATGTAATGGGTTGAATGGAAAGTATTTTTTTTAGTTTTTCATCTTCACATACAACCTCTACTTTCATACTATCTACAAGATTTTTTGCTAAATTGTAGGAAGTTGATGTTACAAAGAATAGCCAGTAAGATGAAAGTTTAGGAGTCATTACAGGTACAGTGAATATCCATCTCTTTAATTTTCTAACCTTGGCAAAACCCATAAGCATTTCTTTATAAGTAAATACTTCATGGCCACCAATATCAAAAATTTGATCATATGTTTTTGGGTTTAGTAATACTCCGGTAAGAAATTTTATGACATCGCTAATGGCTATGGGCTGACAGCGAGTATTTAGCCATTTAGGAGCAACCATAATCGGTAGTTTCTCCACTAAATCTCTTATAATCTCAAACGATGCACTCCCTGAACCTACAATAATGCCAGCTCTTAATGTAGTTAAGTGGTAATGTCCCTCTGCAAGTACTGATTCTACTTTTTTTCTGGATGATAGGTGCTTTGAAAGTTCATTATTATTCACTATTCCTCCGAGGTAAATAACTTGTTTTGCTTGGGTTTCATTAATCCTGTTCTTAAAATTACTGGCGCTTTCTGCTTCCAGATTTGAGAAATCTGATGACCCTGATGACATAGAGTGGATAAGATAATAAGCGGCATCAATATCCTCAGGAACGCATTGTAAGCTCTCTTTCTTTAGAAAGTCAACTTCAACTATTTCAATACTATCTTGTAAGCTTGTGGGAGGATTAAACCTATTTCGATCTCTTACACAGCATATCACTTCATTGCCTTCCGAAACAAGTATAGGTAACAATCTTTTTCCGATATAACCTGTTGCACCACTTAATAAGATTTTCATACTATTTCTACAGCTTGTAGAATGAGATGGTTATTTAGGAAGAATTTTTTTGCAAGTAATTATTTACTTAAACAACAATTCTTGAAATAATTCCAAACACTGAGCTACGTCGTACCCATCTAAAAGTGCGTGATGCGCATGAATGGAATAAGGCATTAGTTTTTTATTACCTTGATCAAACAGTTTTCCAAATGAAATTTTAGGAACACTGTCTTGAAACTTAAAATTTCGGGCATGAGATAGCGCGGTAAACTTAATCCATGGTAGGGAAGAATAATGGATAACATTCTCTGAATTAGTAGCAGGTAACAAGCTATTACTGTTTTGCACCCGATTTATTTCGATTTTCGCTCCTTCTACAAATTTGTTGATATCTTCTTGATAAGGGATATAACTGAAGCCAAAAGTATTGTTGGGTCTGTTAATAGTGGCAGATGCATGTATTTCATTGTAAATAAATATCTCATCATTTTCTATTCTGTACCGGAAACTTTCGGTCTGGTTAACAGCAACAATAGACTTATGTAGATAATACAGAAAGAAGGAGATATCCATTTCTTTAGCTTTTTTATAAGCGTGGGTACAATCTACCTCTATCGTTACACCAAAGTAAGGCTCATCAAATTGTTTGAAAAAGTGAAAATGTTCTTTTCTTGCCCAGTTTTCTATATCGAGTTTTTGTTTCATGTTTAAAGGTAATCCAAAACTTCTTTTACATTATTAAGTTGCCTAAAGTTAGGGTTATCAATCCTGATTTCAATTTTTTCATGCTCCCAAGTAGTATGAAATGGAATATGAAAACCATATGCACCTAAGCTTAATACAGGTAAGATATCTGATTTTAAAGAATTCCCTACCATCAAAAATTCTTCTGGTTGTATATCTAAGTGGTTGATTAATTTTTGATATTCTTTTTCCTTTTTCTCAGAAACTATTTCAATATGGTGAAAATATTTTTCTAATCCTGATTTCATCAGTTTCCTTTCCTGATCTAACAAATCGCCTTTTGTAGCCATTACCAATTTATATTTTCCTTCAAGTGCTGCTAGTACGGTTTCAATATCTTGGAGTAATTCGATGGGTTTCTGTAGCAATGCTTTTCCCAATGTTAAAATTCTTTCAATAGTATCAATCCCAATCGTTTTATTGGAAACACTTATAGCAGTTTCTATCATTGAAAGCATAAATCCTTTTATACCATAGCCATACAGTGGTAGGTTCTCTATTTCAATTCTAAATAGTTCTTTTGTAATTGAATGATGCGGAAGAAAATCTTCTAACATTTCGCTAAACTTTTCTTCTGTTTCTCTAAAATAAGGCTCATTTACCCAGAGCGTATCATCTGCATCAAAGGCAATAACCTTTATGTTTTCTTTCATCTGTTTAAAATTTTTTGATCTCTGAATGTGCAAAAAATTTGAATACATTCAGGAACTCACATAAATTTTAATCATTCTTCTTGTGCAAAGTTGGAATGATGGAAATTCATGCTTGTTTCATTCTTCTAATAAGCTTGTAAGTTGGGAAAAAATCCAAAAATCCCATAGAAGTTTCCTTAAAAAGTAGTAAAGATTAAATTACCTTTTAAATGCCCATTAAGATACTAATTTGATTTGAGTACTAATGAAATACGAAAATGGACTAGTCTGCTACTGTATTCAAATAGTAAAGTACTCAGCCTACTCCATTTTCGTATTTCATTAGTACTCAAATCAAATTAGTATCTTAATGGGCATTTAAAAGGTAATTTAATCTTTACTACTTTTTAAGGAAACTTCTATGGGATTT
>JBCDJE010000153.1:0-8148 GCA_038748185.1 Bacteroidota bacterium | reverse complement strand
TTCTGCTCCTGTAAAAGAAGAAGTAAAACGCACTGCAGTAAATGAAAAAATCATTAGAATGGATAGAAAGGGCTCTTCTATTTTAAAAGGCGTAAGTGTGCCTGCAGGTTACAGTTATTTTTTTACAAGTGGGCAAGTAGGAAGTGTACAAGATACAACTGTAGAAGTTGGTGACCCTGCCAGGTATGGAGATACCTACACGCAATCGATAGGTGCACTTGAAAAAATTGAAGGAGTATTAGAAGAAGCAGGATTGACCATGAAAGATGTTGTTTTCCTAAGAGTATTTATTGCACCTGATCCTAGTATGGATAATAAAATTGATTTTGATGCTTGGTTTAAGGCTTACGGAGAATATTTTAACAATGCAGAAAATTCTAACAAAGTAGCGAGAACTACGTTAGGAATAGCTTCTTTGGTAGTGCCTGGAATGTTGGTAGAAGTAGAAGCAGTAGCCGCTTATATATCGAACTAAAATTGGCTTTTATTCTCTAATGCTATCTATTATCTTTCTCAAACTTCACTCAATCTTTAGTTATTAGTTATGCAAAGTAAATACATTAACAACTTATTTCTATTGGTAAGTATTTTAGTTTTTGCTTGCCAAAATGATGAAAAAAGTCAGGAAGCTGCACAAACAGAAATGCTTGCAGCTTCAGGTAAACCTAAGTTGGTAAAAGCCCTCGATGGGACACCACTTGCTCCAATAATCCTTTCAACTGAAACAAAAGAACTTTATGAAAAAAAATTGGTAAGTGCCATAGAAGCTTATCATGAAAACCCTATTGATATCAATAACATCATTTGGTATGGTAGAAGAAAAGCTTACCTTGGCTATTACTGGTTAGCTATTAAAATTTATTCTGAAGGAATAAATCTCTATCCTGACTCTTCACAATTATATCGTCACAGAGGTCATCGCTATATAACAGTGAGGGAGTTTGATCAAGCCATTGAAGATTTTGAAGTAGCAGCACTCTTGTGTGAAAAAGAGGAAAACTTTATTGAACCTGATGGCTTACCCAATAAATTGGGAGTGCCACTTTCAAATAATAAATTCAATATTTATTACCATCTTGGACTTGCCTATTATTTAAAAGGAGATTTTTATAAAGCACTTGAAGCATACAGAAAATGTATGGAATTTTCAAATAATGATGATTTACTCATTGCCACTTCTGATTGGCTGTATATGACTTACATACGATTAGGACTGGAAGCAGAAGCGCTTTCTGTTTTAGAAAAAATAAATAGCGAAATAGAAGTAGTTGAAAACGATGCATATTTGAAAAGGCTACTTATGTATAAGGGCTTAGTAGAACCGGAAACACTTTTAAATAATAGCGCTTCAGAAGATAATACCCTTGCCTTGGTAACACAGGGATATGGTGTAGGTAATTGGTACTTACAAAAAGGCGATACAACTAAAGCCCTTGAAATATTTCAATCACTTGTAGCTAAAAATTACTGGTCAGCATTTGGTCACATTGCTGCCGAAGCTGAATTATTACTACTCATGCCTGCTGAAACTAACAGTTAATTTCAATATATTTTTATGACAGAAAAAAAAGTAAAATGGGGCATTTTAGGACCTGGAAAAATCGCTAGAAAATTCGCTGAAGCTGCTGGAAGAGTACAAGAGGCTGAAGTGGTAGCAGTTGCTTCAAGAAGTTTAGAACGTGCCCAACAATTTGCATCTAGCTATAATATTAAATTGGCATTAGATAGTTATGACGCGCTCATGCAAAGTAATGAAATAGATGCTATTTATATTGCCACCCCTCATAGCATTCACCATAAATACACTCTTGCTTGTTTGAGACATAAAAAGGCTGTTTTATGTGAAAAAGCTCTAGCTATCAATTTGAGAGAAGTAACTGAAATGGTAAATGTAGCTCGCCAAGAACAAGTATTTTTGATGGAGGCCATGTGGACACGCTTTCTCCCATCTTTCAATAGGGTTCTAGAAATTGTCAAGTCAGGAGAATTGGGTGCAATTAAAAGTATCCAAACCGATTTTGGATTTAAAGCACCAATAGATCATTCAAATAGGTTGTATAATTTAGCATTGGGAGGTGGATCCTTACTAGATGTGGGCATATATCCTGTATTTTTAGTCTCATACCTTCTTGGCAAGCCTAAAAATATACTGGCTTCAGCCGCATTTGCTGAAACCGGAGCCGATACACAATGTTCATTCATTTTTGAATATGACCAAGGTGTTCAAGCAACTATTACTTCTTCTATTGTTACCGATACTTCTATTTCCACACAAATTAATTTTGAAAAAGGTAGGGTTGAAATGTGTCGCCCTTGGTACCAACCTAGTGGCATAAAAGTCTATACTAACCGCTTTAATTATGGTTATGAAGATTACAAAGTAAGTGGGCAAAACGGTTATGAATACGAGATTGCCGCAGCTTCAAAAGATATTTTACAAGGTAAAATCGAAAATGTATCAATGCCCCACAGTTCAAGCTTGCTACTAATGGAATGCCTCGATACAATTAGAGAAAAGATAGGACTTAAATACCCTGGGCACGATTTATAGTTGAATGAAAAGAGTATTCATTTTCATCATTCCAAATTCACAGAGGAAAATGATATACACTCTAAATGTGTGCAAATTCTAGCACATAATAGCAATCAAAAAATCTTTAAACAGATGAAAGCCTTTAGAGAAAAACCCTTCAGGTTCAAGCAATTCGAAGTTTATCAAGAAAAAAGTCTTTTAAAGGTAAATACTGATGGTTGCCTACTTGCTGCAGTTGTTGCACATGATATATCACTTTCAAAAGCAAAAACTGTAAAACCTAACACAATACTCGACATAGGAACAGGCACCGGAGTAATTGCCTTGATGTTGGCACAGGCTTTCACAGCGGAAATTGATGCAGTAGAAATAGATAATTCAAGTGCTAAACAGGCAAAATACAATTTTGAAATAAGTCCTTGGGCGAACAGATTGCATTGTTATCATGATGATATCATCCATTTCCATGGAAGTTCTGTAGAAGAATATCAACTTATTGTTAGTAATCCTCCTTTTTTTGATAAGGCTAAAAAATCTCCATACAAACATAAGAATCTTTCTAAACACAATGAAAAACTCCCACAAGACGCTTTAGTTAATGCAATTGCAAAACTGCTGGCAAAAGAGGGCATCTGTTATATCATACTCCCGATAATTGAAAGCGAAAAATTTACTTTACGCTTATCAAAAGCACAATTATATCTAAATCGTAAAATATTGGTGAAACCAATAAGCTATAAACCGCCACACAGAGTCATCTTAAAGATTAGTAAAGCGCAAACAACACTTACTAACGAAATAATTACAATTAGGAACAAATATGAAGACTTCGATGAAACCTATATCTCCTTATTAAGTGCATACTACTTGGCGTTCTAGGATATTTTGAATAAGAAAATTGCGATATTTCCTGAAATAATTTAAATTAAGGTTTCTTATAGGCTGTCAATACTACACCATTACATCTGTTGAGTTAAACATAAACTTTACATCCCATAATTATTCAAACTTTTTACATCAATCATGAAAATTATTATTACAGGGCTAATATGCTTTGGAATTTGGGCAGCTGGAACAACTTACTGGTACTTATGCAAAATTGAGCATCTATGCCCGGGAGAAACAAGTAACAAGAATGTAGCTGCTAACATTGAAACAAAAGATATTACAGCTCCCCCACAAATCATTAAAGAAGAACCTGTAAAAGAAGAAATAGTTGAGACACCTCCTGCTGAAGAAGAAGAAACTCCCGAAAGTAATGAGACCGAGGTACTGGATGAAAGTAAAGGAATTACAAAAAACATGTTGTTCTATTTCGATTTTTCCAAATCAAATATCAAAGAGAACCTTTCAAAAAACGAGTCATTTCAAAATCTGATAACATTTTTAAAAGAAAATACAGATAAAAATATTGTTGTTATCGGTCATACTGATAATGTTGGTAAAGCAGAGAATAACCTTGCTTTAGGTAAGAAACGAGCAAATGCTGTAAAGGAAATACTCACAAGTGAAAATATTGATGCTTCAAGAATTGAAGTAAAAAGTCTTGGTGAAACACAACCACTTGAAGACAACGAATCGGAAACAGGAAGACAGAAAAATCGGCGAGTAGAAATTCTTATCAATGATTAGCTCATTAGATAAAAACACAATCAGAAAGATTTTAATAAAAATTGAAATACAGCTTATTATAAAATTATACTAAATCATGACAGAAAAAGCCATCTTTTTTATTTTCGTTCTAACTGTTGCCTTTATTATAGGCTTTATAACAGCTTGGTTATACTTTAGAAGAAAATGGAAATACCCACTAGGAGAGCTACAAGGTGAAATGTTAAAACAGTCTTCTAAAATTTCTACACTTGAAGCCGAAAATAAATCACTTAAAGACCAGCTTGCTGCTGCGGAAAAAGCAAAAAAAGCTTATGAAAATGCTCAATTAGAGAGCGAAACGGTTGAAGTAACTGCAAAAGTTCAAACTGATGATAACGACAAGGCAGCACTTGTTGAAGAGGTAGCTAAATTAAAAATGTTACTTGACGGAAGACCTGTCGTAGAAGAATTTGATCAACTGAAAATAGAAAAACAAAAGCTGAGTGCTAATAATAAACAAATTCTTGTAAAAATGGAGCAACTGCAAGCAGAACTCAATGACTGTAGAAGTAAACAAGAGATCCCGATTTCTACACCAGCAAAAGCATTGATGTTTACCGATGCCGATATAAGTGAGAAAGATGATTTAAAAATAATCAACGGTATTGGACCTTTTATAGAAACAAAGCTAAATAACATAGGCATTTATACTTATAGGCAAATAAGTAACTTCGATGATCCATTGGTAGATAAAGTCACGGCTGCTATTGAGTTCTTTCCGGGAAGAATAGCCCGCGATAAATGGGTTAACCAAGCAAAAGATTTGTATGAAAAGAAGAAACAAAAATCATAAGAAGTATAGGGTTTTATTGGTACAACATGAAATTACTTGAAAGCTTATCTTTGAGCAAAAAAAGTGATGGACATTTTATCTCAACTGAGCGAATTATTACCCATACTTCCCCCATTTGAACTAGAAAGGGCTGAACGTGATGAAGCCAAACAAGAAGTTCATCTATATTTAAAACTTGATAAGTCACACATCCCAAAGGGGTATAGCTTGCATAGTCATTATCCGAGGAGTTGGGAACACCTCAAATTGTTTGAGTACCGCTGTTTCATCCATTGTGACCTGCCTATCTATAAACATAAACAGAGTGGCAAGCTCAAAAAAGCAGAAGTATCTTTTTCAAGGGACTATTCACGTTTTACCCTGAAATATGAGGCAGAGGTGATGCGTCTGATGAAACTACACCATTGTTTCGTGAAGGTGGCCCAGACTTTGGGTATATATCCTCAACGTGTAGAACAGATTTATCATTACCATACTGCTGAATTACAAGGGGACTACCTATCAGAAGTACCCACTCATATCGGTTATGATGAGACCACAACGGTGGCCGCTTCTACTCGTAAGGGGCATGAGTACATTACCACTTTTTATGATATGGACACCCATCAAATCATTGGGATATATGAGGGCAGGTCATCTGAGTGCGTGACTGCTTTTATGCATGACCATCCCAACCCGCAGGCTGTCCAAGAGATTTCCATAGATAGGTCCCCTGCGTTCATTAAGGGCGCAAGGCAATGTTTCCCGCAGGCAGCCATCACCTTTGATAAGTGGCATGTGATCAAATTACTGTACAAACATTTGGGCAATCTGAAAGGAAAGGCCCATCGGTTCAATGTCCTCATTGAGTTGTTGATGGAGAAACTCTCAGCATTTTATCAATCGAAAGGTAAAGAAGAGGGCGCTGCACAGTTAAGGTTCATTGCTGACCTTGCCTATGAACTAATAGGAAAGAATGCTATTACCAACACTATAGACCGATATTGGGAGGGAATATGCCGATAATGGACATCGAAATTGAACAATGGTGTACTGGAAGGTATCAACTCCAAGATACAGGTCATCAAAAGGGTGGCTAGAGGGTTTAGATATAAACAGAACTTTATGAAAATGATTAAATTCGTCTTCTTCAAAAATGATTTTCAAGTAATTTCATAAAGAACCAAAAATCATTAAAATAAGCAGCTATATTTTTAACTGAGATTTGCTTTAATTGCTACCGCATCTCTAAGTCTATTGTTCTTTTTTCAAGATTAGTGTTTTTAACTTTTACTCTTACCTTATCGCCAATCATAAAAGTTTCACTGTATCTTTTGCCAATCACATGCTGTTTTTGTTCATCAAAATAATAGAAATCATCTTTCATATCTGCTAGTCGCACCATGCCTTCACACTTTGTCATATCCATTTCTACATAAATGCCCCACTCAGTTACACCTGAAATAACCCCTTCTAGTTCTTTATTTACATATTGTTGCATAAACTCAACTTGTTTATACTTTATGGAGGCACGTTCAGCTTCTACCGCTACTTTTTCCCTTTCAGAAGCATGTTTACATTTTGCTTCAAGAGGAGCCTTTTCGGGGCTTTCATTGCCATCAAGATAATGTTGTAGTAGTCTGTGAGCTATCATGTCAGGATATCGCCTAATAGGTGAAGTAAAATGAGAATAATGCTTAAAGGCTAGTCCATAATGACCAATTTCATCAGTAGTGTACCTAGCTTTTGACATCGTGCGAATTGCTTGCCCTTGAATTACATTCTGCTCTGGTTTACCTTCTACTGCTTCCGAGAGCTTGTTTAGTGTATTAGAAAGATTACTTTTTCCCGGAGAAATTTTATAGCCGAATCTGCTTACAAATTCTGATAGTTTAAGTACTTTTTCAGGATCGGGATCTTCATGAACACGATATACCATTGTATTCTTTTTGTTATCCTTCTTTATCTTTTGCACATAACCAGCGACATTTTTATTAGCTAATAGCATAAACTCTTCTACTAGCTTGTGCGCATCTTGCCTTATTTTTGGAAACAAACCGATTGGTTTTCCTTCTTCATCGAGTTTAAATTTCAATTCTACCGATTCGAATGCTATCGCGCCTTTTTTAAAGCGTTGCGCTTTTAGTTTTTTAGCCAGTTGATTTAGCAAGGTAATTTCTTTGGCAAACTTTCCTACTCCACTTTCAATTACTTGTTGTGCTTCTTCATAAGTAAAACGGTGATCAGAATAAATTACGGTTCTACCAAACCACTCATCTTTCACATGCCCCTGCTCATCTAAAACAAATACTGCTGAGAAAGTAAGTTTTTCTTCATTAGGGCGTAGCGAGCATAGACCATTTGAAAGATATTCAGGTAACATAGGAACGGTTCTGTCTACTAAATAAACAGATGTACCTCTTTTATAAGCTTCTTTTTCAAGTTCGCTATCAGATTTTACATAGTGGGTAACGTCAGCAATGTGTACGCCCACTTCCCATAAGTTATTTTCCAGTTTTTTAATGGAAATAGCATCGTCAAAATCTTTGGCATCTTCAGGGTCAATAGTAAATGTTGTTATATCTCTAAAATCTCTTCTTTTGCCAATTTCTTTCTTTGTAATAGTGGAGGGTATTTTTTTTGCTTCTAATTCTATTGCTTCTGGAAATTCAAAAGGTAAGCCGTATTCAAACATTATCGCATGAATTTCGGTGTCATTTACTCCTGATTTACCCAGGACTCTTTTTACTGCTCCTATCGGGCTATTATCTTTTTTCGCCCATTCTTGCACTTCTACTATTACTTTATCGAGATGTGTAGCCCCATTAATATTTTCGGGACTCACATAGATATCTGTGTGCATTTTTCTATTGTTTGGTACAACAAAAGCAAAGTGCTTCGAAATTTCTATATGTCCTACAAACTGATGCGTTTTGCGTTGGAGTATTTTTATTACTCTTGCTTCAGTTTTACCTCTTCTTACATGTTTAAATGTTTCAATTTCTACAGTATCACCATTCAATGCGCCGTTAAGTTTATCGGCACTAATCCTTATATCATCTTGGTCTTCAAGTACAATATAGGCAAAGGATGGATTCACAAAATCTACAGTACCTTGAATACCCTTTGTATTTTTTTGTGAAATTGAAGCTTGATACTTATGATCTCTGTTTTGTCTTATTACTCCTTT
>JBCDJE010000152.1:0-8165 GCA_038748185.1 Bacteroidota bacterium | reverse complement strand
GCTTTGCACAATTTTCAGGAATTTTCATATCGAAATGACCAAACCCTATAACTGCATCGGCTTGTATAGGGCTTTCCTTTAAGTAGAGATATTCAAAAATATTTTTGCTAGCTTCGTAGATTATATCTTTAGACATAGTTATGTTAAAAATGATAGGTGGAAAAAATGATATATCGAAACAGCTATTTGAGTATTTATACAAGATGGTTTCAATAGTATTCCTGATATTTAGCTTTAATGCTTGTATAAAAGTAGCAGATAATGCAGAATTACAAACCGAAAAGCCCTATTTTGATCTTCCTGCTTTCACTAAAAAACAAATACAGGTATTAACTGAGCTTTCTACAAACAATACAGCACCCGTAGTAATTAAGCAGGTAAAAATTGGAGATAAGGAAGAAGAAATTACGCTGATTAAAGGAAAAGATGAATCTTATCCTTTATGGAAAAAAGAGCTTCAGTTGTTTGAAGAAGCTGATATTAATAAACCTGTATTATTAGATGCTTATGAAATAATTATTGAAGGTTCTGAAACGCTGTATAAAGCCAAATATCCCGATTTAGAAATACAGGAAATGAAAATAACCTCTTTTACAGGCGAAGTAAAAGAAATAGGGCTAAAAATCAATACAGAAAACTACCTCTACACATCTTATAAAGACCTTAAAATGCAATTAGATAATGGAATAATATCTGAGGTCTATATGGATGGTTTCAGGAAGTTAGTAGGTAACGATTCACTAACATACCAAATGGTTACCCAACTTACTTTTCAATAAACTTGAATTATTTTAAAGCGGGAATACTGACTGTAAAAGTTGTACCTTCTTTAAATTTAGAACAGACTAAAATACTTCCGTTAATTTTATCAACTGCTTCTTTTACTAATGCAAGTCCTATACCTGAGCCGTGTTTATAATCTGTTGCTCTAAAGAATGGATCAAATATTCTTTCTATATATTCTTCCTCAATACCAATCCCATTGTCGGTAATTTTAATTTCTGCTAAATTCTTGTTAGCATTTATTTCTAACGTTATACGATTCTCTTCTTTAACCGGATCACTGTATTTAATTGCGTTAGATATTAGATTACTCAAGATAATATCTAGTCGCATTTCATCATTTATAAATACTTCTTCTTGATTAATATCTACCTTAAAGTTTACTTTTAGAGCATCTTCGAAATACTTATGTTGGTTCATTAAGCTATCAAATAGCTTTTGAAAAGTAATATTGTCTTGCTTAACGGCTAGGCGTGTATTTCTGGAATATTTAAGAATATTACTGATGAATGCGTCTAATCTGAGCAGATTTTTTTTCTGTAAATCAAGGTATTCAGAAATCTTAGATTTATCACCCTCGAGCCGGGTAAGTTCTATTAACCCAAGTGATGAGGCAACGGGAGCTCTCAAATCGTGCGAAACGTGATAGACAAATTTATCTAAGTTTTTATTTACCTCTAACAAAGATTCTTTTTCAGCTTTTTATTGTGCTAGGTCTTCTTTTATTTTAACAATCTTGCTTAAATCAGTTAAAATGACTAGAAACTTTTTATCAAAGAAATGCTTTAAAGCGCTGATGGAAATTTGTACTGGTATACTTTCTTTTTTATTCCACTGCTTTAAATTGGCTTTGGTTTTAAAATGCTCATTATGCTCACTTAGCACAAAGAAAGCATTGATTTCTTTTTTTACCGCTTTATTTATAAACAGATTTAATGGTTTATTTATTAATTGATGATTTTCAATATCGAGTAGGTTACAAACTACATGATTCGCGGAGTTTATAAGCCCACTTTGGTTAACTATCATAATACCCTCTGAAGCATGCTCGATCATGTTACTTAGGTATTCTTCTCTTTCTTTTAAGGCTTGGTTTGTAACTTGGAGTTCATTAATACTCATTTCTAACTCAAAACGATGCGTTTCAAGTTCTGCAGAAAGCATTTGGGTTTCTGATTTCATTAAGTTTAAAAAATTAGGTACTAAAGTTTGAAATACTAGCTTTTTGGGATAGTTGATGTGCTCAAATATATAGATCCAAGTCCTTGTGTACAAAATGACTTATATTCTCATTATGTAAGAATGATTGTTTTTCACAATGTTATTGAGATAAACTTTGTTCTTATTAAATCTTTGATTTAGTAACATTTATGTAAAACATCATTTCATCAAACTAGTGAATTAACCAAAATAATTTCTTAGAGCTTTGTCTTGATTTACTATTTAATAAGTTGTACGGTAAGAAGTATTATAAGCTATACCGAAGTCTAACAGTTGATCTTTAATTTGCTTCTAATAAAGTTTTATGTAATAATTTTTTTTGTTTTTCAGAATAAGGGGGAGATAATACTCACTTTTTATTATAAATATTGAAAGGAGTTGTGTTACTAAATAGCAAGATAATAAAGAAGGTTACTGCATTAGAAACAATAACCTCTGTGATTTAATAATTCAGTATACGTTAATGCGAAATATTAATTTTCATCCTCGTCATCAAAATCGGAAGGCATAGAAAACATACTGCTTAATAAATCGGCAAAATGGGTTTTGCTAATAAGAAATTTCTTGCTGAGCATTGAGTATTCAGCTAAACCGTGTAAGGCAAATTCCATTAAGAATAATTGCTCCTCGGCTGGCTTTTTGGCAAACTTCTTTTCGATCATTTCTTTTAAACCAGGCACAGATACCAGCGATTTTCTATAGTCTTTATTACTGGCATCATTTAAAATATCAATCGTCTCTCCATCTCCAAACCACCTTAGTATACTTCTGTAAATACTTTTGTCTTTCTTCTTTTTTTCTTGCTCAGGATCGGGAAAATATTGAATAAACTGATTTCTTATTGCTTTACCAATGAGATTTTGTGCTACTATTCCTGCACCTTCTTGTTCTCCTTCATATACTAATTCTACCTTTCCGGTAATAGAAGGAACTACTCCCCAAAAGTCGGCTACTCTAATAGCTGTACTACTTTCTCCGTTAACAAGTGCTCGTCTTTCAGCAGCGCTAATTAAGTTTTCATAAGCAGAAATAGTTAATCTTGTAGAAACTCCACTTTTTTCATCAATATATTCACTTTCTCTAGCTTCAATGGCAATTTGTTCAATTAAGTCTTTAGCTATGTCATTACTCGTAACCCTATCGTATTGTCCATCTTTAATATTAGCTTCTTGCTGCGTAATCTTTTTACCAATTTCAAGACTCTTAGGGTAGTGGGTGATAATTTGGCTATCAATTCTATCTTTTAGCGGAGTTACAATACTTCCTCTGTTGGTATAATCTTCTGGATTTGCTGTAAATACGAACTGTATATCTAAAGGTAATCTTAACTTAAAGCCCCTAATTTGGATATCGCCTTCTTGTAAGATGTTAAACAAAGCTACTTGTATTCTCGCTTGTAAATCAGGTAGTTCATTAATTACAAATAGACATCGGTTCGATCTTGGGATAAGTCCATAATGTATTACGCGCTCATCTGAATAGGGCAGGTGCAAACTTGCTGCTTTTATAGGGTCAACGTCTCCAACAAGATCTGCTACCGATACATCGGGTGTTGCTAGCTTTTCAGTGTATCTTTCTTCCCTGTGCATCCAAACAATAGGTGTATGGTCACCTTTTTCCTTAATTAATTCCTTAGCAAAGCGCGAAAGCGGTTTCAGAGGATCGTCGTTTAACTCTGATCCTTCAATTACCGGAATATACTCATCCAATAGCTCTATCATCATACGAGCTATTTTTGTTTTTGCTTGCCCACGTAATCCAAGTAAATTTATATCGTGCATGGAGAGAATAGCCCTTTGAATATCAGGAATAACTGTATCTTCATAACCGTGAATGGTATCAAATACATTTTCCTTATTTCGTAATTTGGCTATAAGGTTATCTCTTAGTTCTTGTTTGATAGTTTTAGGAATGTAGCCGGCTGATCTTAGTTCACTTAAAGTTGTTATTTGATGTAGTTTTTCTTTTGGGATATCTGAATAGTTCATAAATACGACTTAAAAAATATACTTTCTTTATAGCTAAAAGTAATAAATTGGCTTTGTAATTACACGTTAGAAACCTTTGTTAACAACTAAAAGTTTGGAAAAAATTGACTGGTATAAATTATACAACTCTGAAACTGAGGCAAAACAAGAAATGGCGATAAATAGCACCAGAAAAGTAAGGGTTAGCGGGAGAGTCATTTGTATTATTAGAACAGTTTCAGGCTTTTTTGCTATTGATGATGCCTGCCCACACTTAGGAGAGTCTTTAAGTAAGGGCACAGTGAATTATTTAGAAGAAATAGTTTGCCCTTGGCACAGCTATCGTTTTTCATTGAAAGATGGGGAAGAATGTGAAAAAAGAAGTAAAGCACTTCATACGCATTCTATAAAGATAGATGTAAAGGGAGTGTTTCTTGGTGTTAATTCAGAAAAAGGATATTAGCATATTTGCCCTTCTACTAATTGAATATGCTTTTGTATATTGGGTTTCTAAATATTTGATGTAACAAGCAATTTCATGAACCCTCTTCTTAATTTTTTTAAAGCTATTTTATTTGTAGTAGTAACACTTTTTTGCTTCCAATGTAAATCACCGGAAGCACCTGAAAAATCTAGTCCGGGTTTTTTAGTATCATTTACTTCAGCCCAAAGTGAAATTCCTTTAGATGGACGATTAATGCTATTGCTTTCAACTGATGATAGCAACGAACCAAGATTTCAAATAAAGGATGGACCGGATACCCAATTAATTTTTGGTATAGATGTAGAAAATTGGCGACCAGGGACATCAATGAAGATAGATGTCTCTTCATTTGGTTATCCCATACAAAGTCTTGCACAACTCGAGAAAGGAGAATATAATGTGCAAGTATTACTAAATAAGTATGAGACTTTTAACCTGTCCACTGGACATACAGTAAAATTACCAATGGATAAAGGTGAAGGTCAGCAATGGAATCGTAAACCGGGTAATTTGTACTCTACTCCTCAGAAAATATTGATTGATCCTGAACAATCGCAAGAAATAGCGCTTATATTTGATCAAGAAATCCCTCCGATAACCCCGCCTAAAGACACTAAATATATTAAGCACGTAAAGATGAAAAGTGAAAAGCTGAGTGAATTCTGGGGGAGAGATATGTATTTGGGGGCTAATGTTTTATTACCAGAGGGTTTTGATTCACATCCTGAAGCCCGGTATCCACTTGTAATAATGCATGGTCACTTTCCCTATGATTTTAGTGGTTTTAGACCTACGCCGCCTGATCCTGATTTAGCACCTGATTACAGTACACGCTTTAATTTGAAAGGGTATAATAAAATTGTACAGCAAGAAGCACATGATTTTTATAAAACTTGGATAGGTCCCAATTTCCCCAGAGTTATTTTGATCACTATTCAACACCCTACTCCTTATTACGACGATTCTTATGCAGTAAATTCAGCCAGCCAAGGTCCTTACGGCGATGCGATAACTTATGAACTTATTCCATTTATAGAAGAAAAATTCAGAGGTATTGGTGAAGGTTGGGCGAGGTTTACCTACGGTGGCTCCACTGGAGGATGGGAAGCATTAGCTGTTCAGGTGCTTTATCCCGATGAATATAATGGTTGTTGGGCGGCCTGTCCTGACCCTATAGATTTTAGGGCTTACACAGTAGTAAATATTTACGATGATGAAAATGCGTATTATTTAGATAGCGATTTTAAAGAAACGCTCAGACCAGGGCATAGAGATTACTTGGGGCATGTAAGTGCTACTTTACAAGATATGAATTACAGAGAATTGGCTTTAGGAACGAAAGGCAGATCAGGTGCACAGTGGGATATTTGGCAGGCGGTATATTCGCCTCAAGGAGATGATGGTTATCCGAAGCCGATATGGGACAAATTAACGGGAAAAATTGATAAAGAGGTGGCCAGTTATTGGAAAGAAAATTATGATCTTACTTATATAATGCAGCGAGATTGGGAAACGCTAGGGCCTAAACTAAAAGGCAAAATAAATATTTACTGTGGAGATATGGATAATTATTATCTTAATAATGCGGTGTATCTTACCGAAACATTTCTTGAGAATACTTCTGAGCCCTATTATGAAGGAGAGGTAGATTATGGAGACAGAGCGGAACACTGTTGGAATGGAGATCAAGAAAATCCTAACTACATTTCAAGGTTAAGATACCATCGCATGTTTATTCCAAGAATTATTGATAGAATAAAGAAATCTGCACCAGTCGAAGCAGATGTGACTAGTTGGAGGTATTAAAAGCTTAGGTTTTTTTGATAAAGAATAGATGGAATTATGTATTCTTATAAAATTCTCCTAATACTTACTTTATTTTGAGGATTATCATTAATTTAAACTAGAAACTTTTTTACTGCAATTTTTCAGCTTTAAGGTAGTAAGATAAATTTTTTCCACTTAAATAAATACATATAAAATGACGATCATCCCTAGCCTCGTACTAAAGCAATTATATACCCTTGGTAGTTTAGAGAATACAGATAATGGTTATGTTTTTGGGCTCAAAAATAGATTAAGTGATTGTAAAATAATTGCAATAATTGCAATAAGTATTGATGGCTCATTGCTGAATGATGATGATATTACTGTCGACTTTGGTGGAGAAAAAAGTCTTAATCCTCATGAAATTTCTGCTAAATCAGCAATAGATTTTCCTCTTAAATCTAAATTAAACATTTATATAAAGGGAGGAGAACTAACAGAAGGGAAACATAAAATTGAAATAAAATTTGAAGTTAAACCTTTTGGTAAACTTACTTTAAAAGTAGAAGACACTATTACTAGTAAAGACCATGATATTGTAAGAATCCCGAGAGATGATAGTGATGATTACAGTGAAAAGGCCATAAAGACCAGGCAGAAATTCGTGGAAGAGTTTACAGGAGCAAAATTAGAGCATACAGCACAATATTCTATTGATCCTCATATAACACAAGGGAATGTAGAACATTTTACTGGTGTAACGCAGATTCCTCTTGGCTTTGCAGGTCCGGTAATTATTAATGGGGAGCATGCAAAAGGCGAATTTCTAATACCACTAGCTACTTCTGAAGGAACTTTGGTAGCTTCTTATAATCGTGGAATTAAAGTGATGAATTTGAGTGGTGGAGCAACGGTAACCGTTGTAGGAGATGCCATGCAACGCGCTCCGGTATTTGTTTTTGAAAATGCTAGAAGGTGCAAAGAGTTTGTTGCCTGGGTGAATGATAATATGGATGAGATTAGAGACCATGCTGAAGCAACATCCAGCGTAGCTAAACTACTTTATATTGATCCCTATCTAAGTAATAAGTTTGCTTATTTGAGATTTAATTATTCTACTGGTGATGCCGCCGGACAAAACATGGTAGGTAGGGCCACTTTTGCGGCTTGTAGTTGGATCCTAGATCATTATAAAGAAGGTATTACTAATTTTTATTTGGAATCGAATTTTGCTACTGACAAGAAAGCTTCCCAAATAAATATTATGAGAACACGAGGCAAAAGGGTTATTGCTGAGTGTACAGTAAAGCGCGATGTATTGATCCAGCACATGCGTGTAGAACCGGAAAAGCTTAACTATCATTCTAATATTGCCACAATAGGGGCTTTCTTATGTGGTGCTAATAATAATGGAGCGCACTCTCCCAATGCGATCACGGCAATGTTCATCGCTACTGGGCAAGATGTAGCTAACGTAGCAGAATCTTCAGCAGGCATATTTTATTCTGAGCTCACTCCAGAAGGTGATTTGTATCTTTCTTTAACAATTCCTTCGTTGATTGTAGCAACTTTTGGTGGCGGAACTGGCTTGCCTACTCAGCAAGAATGCTTGAAAGTGCTAGGTTGTGTAGGGAAAAATAAGGTAAACAAATTGGCAGAGATTGTAGCAGCTGTTGCACTGGCTGGAGAAATTTCACTAGGGTCTGCTATTTCTTCATCCGACTGGGTTTCGAGCCATGAGAAATATGGTAGGAATAGGTAATTCTGCTATAAAGGCATTCTATTTTCAGTAGAATGCCTTTCAAATAGAAAAAGCTATTATATTGCCTTACTTCCTAACGTTCTCCAAAAATTAAGCTTCCAACACGAATCATTGTGCTTCCTTCTTTAATAGCAATTTTGTAGTCATTACTCATACCCATAGAAATCTCAGTGAAATCGAG
>JBCDJE010000151.1:0-8191 GCA_038748185.1 Bacteroidota bacterium | reverse complement strand
AATTAAAGTATTTTTTGGGTAATGCAGATTTTGTAAATTTTTATAATTCGCAACTTAATAAACACTTTTTTAAAAGCACTATTTTTAAGACAAAAACATCTACTATATCTTTTTATTTCAAAACAATAAATCTAAAAATATAGGGAGAGAGATACTTTTAGGTAGCTAATCAAGATTCCTCTTTTTTAAGAAGATTGTAATGGCTTCAAGCATTTCTGATTCGAGTAAAACTCTTTCTTGTTGGTTTTTCATCATCTTTTTTTTTACCCGCTTTATCTGTACTTCAGGATTGTATAAATAGCCTAAACGTTTAAGAAAATCTAATAATAAGAGCCCTTCTTTTATTTTTGCTTGTGTACCTTTCATCCTAAAAGAATGTGCTAACTGATTAAACTTTAATGCTCTTAAAAATCTGAAAGATCGAAAAAAAGAAACTATCGGCAATAGTAGTATGAGTATATCCATCCAGTTTTTAGTACAATAAGCTTTCTTATCTTCGGCAACTGATATTAATATGATAAACTCAATAGCAAAACCCACCCATACTAATGCATGAAAAGTTTGTAAATAAAAATTTAAATCGAGATGAGGAAAGGCTGCTGTGAGCTGTGTTTGAAATTTTATTTCGACCAATAAAGCAGGAATCATTAATAACCCTAATACAAGTACAGGTACTAAGAATTTCTTTTTAAGATAAGCTGCTAGTGCAGGATTTACTTTACTCCAATTTATGAAGGGTAGCCAAATAAATGATGGATGAGCTATAGAACCAATTACTATTCGCACTGGCGGGAAAAGTAAACACGTACTGTGAATAAATAATAAGTATTTCGCTTTAATACTATTCCGAGCCAGTTTTAATTTTAATAGAAACTCTATTAAAAATATAGGCCAAAGCGATAGGGCTATTACAAAAACATGATTAGTAAATCTGTTTTCGGGAAAGAAATTAATTTCTTCACTCCCATACATAATAAGCAATCCTATTAGTACTAAAGAAGTGAATGAAAGCCAGAACATAGGCTTTGCAATAGCTTTTTCAAATTTAGCTAATTGGCTATTATCTATATTGAAATCAACATTAATCGTAAGTGGCTCATTTACTAATTTCGTATGGCTCGTAACTTCTTCTATTAGCGACTCGAACCTTGCCAACTTTTTCGATGAGTTTGCTATGTCGGTTTCTAGTTCTCCAACAATATGATTTAGACGCGATAGTATTAAAGCATCATCAATATCTTCAATTTTAGAAAGTAAGGCTTTTTTCTCTGCTAGTACCAAAGTCGTAAATAGTTAAGGTTATTTTTTATAGTTGAACTATCACGATTAATTTAGAAGAATATTATTGTACTAAAAGAAATGAGATAAGGGCGATAAATAGTTTTTAGCAAGCGTTTTCTCTAAATCTTTTTGTAACATTAAATACATGTTTAAAAATAGCTCGATCTAAATCAGTAAAAGTCTTACCTTTTCTGGTAAATACATTTTCGGCTAACTCAAACATTTTATCGAGCTGAAATGTCTCGTGGTTCGATATACCTCCCCAAGTAAAAGAGGGAATATATTTTTGTGGAAAACCCGTGCCAAAAATAATAGCGGCAATTCCTACTATAGTTCCGGTATTAAACATAGTATTGATACCACATTTTGAATGATCCCCCATCATTAAGCCACAAAATTGTAACCCGCTTGGTAAATAATCTGCTGCTTTATAGTCCCATACCTTTACCTGAGAGTAATTATTTTTGAGGTTAGAACTGTTAGAATCTGCCCCAATATTACACCACTCACCAATTATTGCATTTCCTAAATAACCATCATGTCCTTTATTTGAAAAACCAAAAAAAACTGAATTGGTCACCTCACCTCCAATTTTACAATAAGGTCCAAAAGTATTATCTCCACGAATTTTTGCGCCCATGTTAATTTCTGCATTATCACATAATGCTAATGTTCCCCTTACCATAGCTCCTTCGTGTATACAAGCATTTTTACCAATATAAATCGAACCTTTTTCGGCATTAATAATTGCTGCCCTAGTCTTTGCTCCCTCTTCAACAAAAATACGTTCAGGATAATACACTTTGGTATGTGGATCATCGATGCCAATACTTTCCCTGTTGTGGGTTAAGCGAGTAAAGTCCACTTCAATTTCACGTTTGTTTCCGGTAAAAATCTGCCACGGATGTTGCAATATAGTTTCAGTTCTTACTGTTAAAAAATTCTTTTCGTTTTTATGGTAAATGCCTATAAGTTCCTCTAAAGATGTGATGATTTCACTCGATTTATAAGCTATCAAAATTCCTTTCGCTTGTAGTCCTTGCCCTTCGTTTAGGTTTTTAATAATTTCTAAGATATTTTCATTTGGGCATACTGCTCCATTTAGGTAGAGGTTTCTTTCGGCGTATACAGGAGAAAATTTCTCTTTCAGATAAGGTTCTGTTAGAAAAGATACAGTACTATCTATACACATCTGCCATTTCTCATAGATTTTTAAAATTCCTATACGTATGGCAGCCACAGGCCTTATAAAAGTAAAAGGAAGTAAACGAGTTTTAAGTAGTGGTTCATCAAAAAGAATGATATTCATCGATTTGATAATCTTTATGGAAAAACATTAAAAAATATGTTAGCTTGTTTGCAGTGAATTAGATGTTAGTAACAAATACTTTAAGAAGTAAAATTGCAGGGAAATAAGTCAAAGGCAATCCAACTTAAATTTCTTTATACCTTTGTAAATCTAGGAAAGATAACGCAAAATCAGATTTCGTAATTTAGATTTTTCTTACATAGTTTAGTACCTCTTTTAATAGACACCTACTCAATGGAAAAAAAAGCACCAATTGCATCAAAATACCCTAAAAAACTAACTATACATAACCACGAAAGAATTGACCCCTACTATTGGCTCAATGAGAGGGAAAACCAAGAAGTGCTAGATTATGTAGATGCAGAAAATAATTACACCCAAGCAGTAATGGCACATACCCAAACTGCTCAAGAAAAACTTTTTGAAGAAATTAAAGGCAGAATAAAGGAGAAAGACGAGTCAGTGCCATATAAATTGGGCGATTTTTTTTATTATTATCGGTACGAATTGGGTAGTGAGTATCCCATCCATTGCAGGAAAAAGCACAACCTTGATGCAGAAGAAGAAATTATTCTTAATGTAAATGAGATTGCTATAGATAAAACTTATTGTGCTGCTAGTGGCTTAAAAATTAGTGGTAACGCACAGTTACTTGCCTTTTCTACTGACTTCGTTGGCAGAAGGATTTATACATTGCGATTTAAAGATTTAAATACAGGTGATTTGCTTGAAGATACCATTGAACAGGTAACAGGTAATGTAGTTTGGGCAAATGACAATAAAACTGTTTTCTATACAAAAAAAGACGAAACTACACTGAGACCTTTCCAAGTGTATAAACACCTACTTGGCACAGATCCTAAAGATGATTCATTAATTTTTACTGAAGAAGACCAAACGTATTCTGTAGGTCTTTCTAAGACAAAATCGAAAGCCTTTTTACTTATTTCGAGTCATGCAACGCAATCTTCAGAGGTTCGCTTTGTTTCAGCAGATACACCAAACGAAGTGTTCAAAGTATTTCATCCAAGAGAAAAAGACTTAGAGTATGGGTTTGACCATTTTAATGATAAGTTTTATGTACTTACTAATTACGATGCAAAGAACTTTAGACTCATGTCTTGTCCGGTGTCAACAACTGAGAAGCAATATTGGCAGGAAATTATTGCACATAGAGAAACGGTACTATTAGAAGACATTGAGATTTTCAAAGACTACTTAGTGCTTGAAGAAAGAACTGCAGGGCTTACTAATATTCGCATTATCCGATGGGATAATAAGGCAGAACACTATCTGGACTTTGGAGAGCCCGCCTATAGTGCAGGAACAGGGTATAACCCCGACTTTAATACTGAATGGTTACGATATTCTTACAATTCTCTTACAACGCCGGCTTCAGTAATTGACTATAATATGACTACAAAAGAGAAAGAAGTTAAAAAGCAGCAGGAAGTTATTGGCGATTTCAATAAAGATAATTACGTTTCCGAAAGGGTATTTATCACTTCTCATGATGGTGTTGAAGTACCTATATCTATCGTTTATAGAAAAGATATTAAGCAAAGCGATGGAAAATTGCCGGCTGCACCGCTCTATCTCACAGGTTATGGTTCTTATGGTTTTTCTTATGATCCATACTTCAGTTCAGTAAGATTAAGTTTACTCGATAGAGGATTTATTTTTGCCATTGCACACATTAGAGGTGGGCAAGAAATGGGAAGGAAATGGTACGATGAAGGTAAAATGCTAAAAAAGAAAAATACTTTTGAAGATTTTATTGCTTGTGCTAAATGGTTAACTAATAAAGGATACACATCAACTGATAAACTTATAATTAATGGCGGAAGTGCCGGAGGATTATTGGTAGGTACTGTAATGAATATGCGCCCAGAGTTATTTAAAATTGTTATAGCAGATGTTCCTTTTGTAGATGTTGTTACCACCATGCTAGACGACTCTATCCCACTTACCACAGGAGAATATGAAGAATGGGGTAATCCAAATGAGGAAGAGTACTATCATTATATGCTTTCTTATTCACCTTATGATAATGTAATAGCAAAAGCATATCCTAATATATTAGTCACCTCCGGTTTACATGATTCTCAAGTACAGTACTGGGAACCTACAAAATGGGTAGCAAAATTACGTGATCTTAAGACTGATAATAATCGCTTATTATTAAAAACTAATACAGAAGCAGGGCATAGCGGTGCATCAGGAAGATTCGAACCGCTTAAAGAAACAGCATTTGAATATGCATTTATCTTCGACCTCTTCAATATTGATATCTAAGCTTATCCGCTTAAAGTTTGATAATTTTATACTATTTTCTGTTCATCAATACTTTCATCTAAAACACAACTTCAGAAAATAATTAGCCACTTAATAGGTTTCATTCTTAAAATATAAAACCTCTTTTCCCTAGCTATCGAATGGAAGCCTATTTCGCAAGCAAAGAACTCGTATTAGAATACAATAAAGAACACCAATCTTTAATATCTATTTGGGCAACAGATAATGATTTAAATGATAAAACATATAGAACACTTATTAAAAAGTATATTGAAGCGATTCATTATTTTAAACCAGTGGGCTTAATGATAGATGCTTTAAATGCAAAGTATGCAGTACCTGTAGAAACGCAAGACTGGATTAACGAACAGGTATTGCCCTTATACGAAAAATATCAAACAAGGTACTTTTCAATCGTACTGAGTAAAGATTTTGTAACTCAAGTATCTTTAGATCAAATAATTGATGATGCCACTGACCCACATAGTGAAGTCCATCTGAAATATTTTGAAGATAGGCAGACTGCTTGTGATTGGCTTTACACAGAAACGAAAGTTGTGCAGCATTAAAAAATACTTTAACTATTCTAGCTTTCTAAGCCAAGTACCATCAGTTTTTAAATAGGTAATTTCTCCTGTTTTTTCTAATCTGATAACCTCTTCCGATACTGGCTTAATAGCTTCGTATTCTCTTTCTGCCAGTATTTTACCTGTTAAATCGGCTAACCCTACTTTATTTTCAGTTTCAACTAAAAAGCTATTTTTTGGGCTTATTAATACATTGTCAAATACTACATCACTTAAAAAATGACCATCTGTATCTATCATTTTCCATTTTCCTGCTTTTATCAATTCCCATCCTAAATCTTCTATTACAGTACCGTCTAATAATTTTTCTTTTCTTTTATCACCATATTTTTCGAAGTAGCCATTTTTATTAGCACTATTAAACCTGAGTTTATTGGTTATTTCTCCAGATTTTCTTGTTAATTCCCAAATATCTCCTCTTTTAACAAAAGCTACCTTACCAATGAAAGGAGTAACTTCATCATACTTTGAAAAATAGGCAGGAACACCTTCCGGAGTAATGTGAAAAGCACCACTGGTACTTTGTACTATTGCCCTATCTGATTGAAATCCTGAGGTTATTTTTCCTTTTAGCAGAAAATTACCTGAAAGATTACCATTTTTATCATAGATTTCTTTCTCATTAACTATTGCATATCCACCTGAAAATGAACCAGGTTTTTTAAACTTAGGTTGAATTACCATTTTTCCATTCTTATCAACAAAACCCCACGTACTTCTAACAAGCACAGCAGCATGACCACCTGAAAAGCTTTTTGCTAATTTAAATTGCGGTGTAATCACTTCTTCACCCTTCATATTAATAAACCCATAGCGTTGGTCTACCCGTTCTTTAGCGGCCAATCGAACCAAAGCAAGTCCATCGGAAAAGGGCGCTATTTCTTTGTACTTGTACTTAGTAAGCAGCTTTCCTTTATCATCAACTAAAGCGAGTTTATCTTTTTTTCCTACGACTGCCAAGCCATTAATATCATAAGGTGAAGTATAAGTAAATTGAGGTAGTTTTTTATAGGTATTGACTTTTTCAGTACTTGGTAATTCCGTTACTTCTTTTGTAATAAGACCTTGATTATCTAATTCAAAATAGACTTTATCTTTCTTCAATAATTCAATCAAAGCATTTTGAGTACCACTTAAAAACCGTGCTCCTTCATATTCAAAAGATAAAACTTTATTATTGAGGGTATCCACAGCACCCCAACTACTATCTAACACAGCTAATATCACTCCTTTCTTAGAATTAACCACTTTCTCATACCTTACTGGTATTACTTCTTTACCTTGATAATTTACATACCCAAATTTTCCCTTCTTCTGCACCTTAGTTATTCCTATTCTATCTGCCCAAACATGTAAAAATGTAGTATCAACATAATCATATTCGACTGGTAAAACCTCGTCACCATTATGGTCTATATAGCCAAACTTTCCGTCTTTCTTGGCGAGGCTGATACCACTATTATTTCTCCAAACAGTATCAAATCGATATGTTTCGTCATACAAGGGTGCTACTTCAACAATTCCTTTATAGTTTACATATCCTACCTTCCCATTTTTATAAATCCTTGCTACACCATCTTGTTTACGCCAAATTTCTTCAAAGCTTTCAACTTTATCGTAAATAGGTTCAAGAAGATAAGAACCGTCTTTTTTAATATAACCTTGCTTCTTATACCTAATAACCGGCCCGCTTGGTGTTTTTTCAACCCATCTTTCCATACCTACCATCGCAATGTCGTTATCAAAATCACCTAAAAAATCACATTCAATAGAAGGCGGAATCAGTTCTTTTCCTTTAGCATCAATCAAACCCCATTTTCTACCTTGCCGCATTCTTGCAATACCCTTTTTAAAAGGATATATCAAACTATAATTAAAAGGGATGATTGTGCTATTTTGCAGGTTTACAGCACCCCATCTACCCGCTCTGCCTTTGCCTTGCTTTACCCTACAAATGTTATTTTTTGGAATATCTATGCCATCATAAATAAAAGGTAGTACTTGTTTCCCATTTTTATCAATGCATCCAAACAAACCCTCTTTTCTAGCAATGGCATATTCTTCTTCAAAATCACTTGCAATTTCGTATGTAAAAGGGATAACTAATTTGCCTTGAGTATCAATGAAACCATATTGTTTACCACTTTTTACCCAAGCTCTATCATTAATAAAATTTCCTATGTTGCTTATATTCTTTCCTTCAATTTCTGTAATTAAAGTTCCTGATTTATCTACCAACGCATCCCAAAGAGTATCAACTGTTGTTCTAGCATAGGCTGAAGTATTAAAATCACTGATTAGTAAATCTTTCGCTTCAATGGCAAAAATGACTTTTGCAGCATTATGATCTATGAGATAAGATATGATTTTTTCTTTTTCTTCTTTTGTTTCTGGTTTGATTACTTCTCTGGCAAGAGAAAGATTTAAATTTTCATCAATACCAATATCAAAGAATGTTTTTCCTTGTAATAAATTTTTACCTACACCATTTTCTAAAGTAAAACGATATAAGTTTTGCACCCACCTAGGCTTTCTAGCATCAGGATTATTTTGTAAGATGGCTGCTTGTTCTTTTCTAAGTCTTGCATTGTTTGCCGAATTAAGTGCTGTTTCATTGGGGAAGTTTTTCTGTTCAAGCACTTTACCTTTATTATCTAACCAAATAACAGTATAGGCAACACCTAACTTTCCCACAATCTGTTCATCTGTAATAGTTATT
>JBCDJE010000150.1:0-8195 GCA_038748185.1 Bacteroidota bacterium | reverse complement strand
CTTATTGAACCAATTGTTAAATCCATTATCCTTTCTATGTTCATTGGATTTCAGTTGTTGACCGTTTATATTGATTTCAATTGCTTGTCCTCCAAATGATTCTTTTCCAAAGTCCATATGACAATATTTTCCAATTAATGAGCTATCAAGATTATTTGGCCCATAGTATCTAATATTTGAACCGTCCTGAGCTATTGAGGAAGTTATAATTAAGGTTCCAATTATGGTAAATAAGATTTTTCTCTTCATTCAATTCAAATTGATGTCAACGTCCAGCTACCATCTGTAAGCTAAACTTTTCAAATCTCTATTAAAAGTATCGAATACTACCAGCCTTTGCAAACAGCTAAGGCTAAGCAAGCTCATGGATGATAGTGTCTGTAAGCTCTTTCTTTACATATTTAGTGGATCAATAACATGTAATACTTTGTTTTTATCTTGTAAGAAGATTAGCCCATTCTTATAATTCATGTATCGAATAGCTGGAAACTCACCTTTTACTTCAAAAATTTCATCGCTCCATATTATCTCATTTCTTATTCTTGAAAGCATTCCAAAACGATTGCTATCACCTCCTTCATAAAAGTATATTTCACTATTATTCCAACCAGCTATAATGTTTAATGAAATGTTATGTGTTTTACATGAATTCTCAATATTGTATGACCTAAAACTATCTAATGGATTCTCTAAATCTATTTCCCAATAACAGTATCCTTGCATTCCAAACATTGTAGAACCATCTATCACAGCATTACGATTGTATGTGTTAACTCTCTCAAAACCAGGCTCTATTCTATATTCAGAAGGATAATGGGTGGGATGGCATAATTCAAATTTAACTTTACCATTTTCGGTGCATAACCCAAGAATCACCCCACTATTTAGTACACACCATAAAGTATTATTATAAATACCTATCAATCTAAAAAATTTGCCTTTGAAATTCTCTCCAAATGAGTCTTGCCAATTGTACTTTAAGGGTAATTGATATGACCAAATATTACTTCCATCAAGCAATGAAATACTCAATATTAGATCTGTCTTTGGAAATGGCTTGACAATAAGAAGGTTGTCACTAAAATATGTATTACCACCTGCTCTAAGATTATTCGTCCAAACCAATTCGTTTTTTTCAAAGTCGAACAATGATAATTTCCTATTTGTGTCTAACCAATTGTCTACTATTCCCTTATTTTTCTTGTTTGGTTTTCCTCGAAGTGTTAGGTTTTGCACACTCTGATACTGATTTCCAGTCTTAGCATCGAACAATAGTATCTTTTTACTCTCTGGTAGGTTGCAATAAATTAAATCATTATTATGATATATATTTGAAAAGTCTTTGCCTGAAAGCGTCCATAAAATCTCATTTTCAAAATTTCTTAATTCCAAATTTGGACAATTCAGAACTAGAAAATTCTCTTTAATTGATAAATACCAAAAGCTATTTTTTAGTTTGATAGTTTTTTTCACGCTTACAGAATTAGAGCTAACGTTTAGTATACGGCAATTAGGGCAGTAGAAAGAGATAAACTTTCGGGTTTGCACTGAGCCAAAGATTGTATTTTGTTTTTAATTTATTCATTTTTAAAAGTCAAACCAACGATTTGTCGGTATTAGTAAATGGCACAAGACTTTCTTAAACCGCCAAACGCCCTATTTGCTATATACAGTGTAAAACGTTTATTCTTTTCTGTTTTCTATCCATTTATTTATTTCTCTCAAAAATTCTCTTAAACCAACAATGTCAAAGTTTGCATCCATTCCGTTTTTTCCTTTGTATTCTCTATAGTTAAACAAGTAGGTTGATGTTTTGTCAAAAATTGTTTTGTACGGTTCGAATCCAAGGTTTTTAATTTTGTCTTGTTCTTCTAATCCAAATTCAGTGATGAAATCTTGATAATAGTTAACGTTTAGTGATACAGATTTGGCCGCAGGTTCGACTAAATATTGAGAATTGTAGTTCGCTAAGAAATATTCTGGGCGTGGTGCTATTCCTCCATCATTGTAATGAAAGAAAACAATTTGTTTACAAGTCTTACATTCTAATATTTTACAATCCTGCAGTGGGTATGACCCTAAAAATTCTTCAGAATCTGAATCCGATTTTAGAGAGAGATAAGATAGATAGCCAAAAGAATCATCATATAAGTCTCCAATTTCTTCAAATTCGTTAGGGTCAATATTTAAGTTAGTATGTCCACAAAAATTATTTGATTTATTAGCACTTAAATATTTATCTATGGTATTGAAATCTATTCTCATTCTTATGTTTTACAACAAAGAGTTAAACTCATACTTTTTTTCTGCCTCGCCTTTTGCAGTTGAGTAATTCACTTGAATAGTATTTACTACACTCGTCTTTTCATTTTGCAAGGCTATAATCTCATTATTGAATCGTTCAATAGCTTGGTTAATTGTTTTATCATAGATATTAATCTTGCCTTTCCAACTCACGCTATTTTTAAAACTAAATAACTGACTTTTTACTTCGCCAATCTTATTCTCATAGTGATTGTAGATACTATCTACATTTGAGGTGTATTTCTTATCAATGTCCTGCTTGGTGTTATCTAAATTTTGATGCAACTGCTTGACACCTGATAAACTTAAAAACATAGAGAGCATAAAACGAGCAAGGCAGGTACTGTAATAAAAGGAAAACTCTTTTTACTAGATAACTTTCAATAGCACTGGTAGTAAAAATATTCTTCAATACCTCAACAGATACTAAGGCTAAAATCGATATTATAAAAGCTGTAAAATAAGGCAGGATGCTAAGAGAATTGAAAAGGATGGTAAAACCAGTTGTTATGCTGAATAAGGCTAGAAAGTATCTTGCTATAAGAAGAACATTCTTTAAAGGCTTATACCTATCTGCAAAAGTTTTGAATCTAAAACGCTCTTTTGCCTATTCGATGTTTTCTCTTTTACTTTCTTACTCTCTAAGTTTAGAGTAAAGTTTTTGTAACTGCATAATGCCTCAAAATTTCGGTTAAAAATCATTTTAAGAGGCGATTTTTAAGGAAAACACAAGATAGGTTTAAAAAAAAGTGCTACCGATACTGCTACCGAAAAAGAAAAAACCGCTCGATTAAGAGCGGTTTTGATGTTTTGAGTGATTCTGCCAGGACTCGAACCTGGAACCTACTGCTTAGAAGGCAGTTGCTCTATCCAGTTGAGCTACAGAACCGGTACAAGTCGGGGTGGCAGGATTCGAACCTGCGACCCCCTGGTCCCAAACCAGGTGCGCTAACCGGGCTGCGCTACACCCCGTACCTAATCTTTTTGAGCGGAGAGTGTGGGATTCGAACCCACGCATCGATTTCTCGATGACGGTTTAGCAAACCGCTCCTTTAACCACTCAGGCAACTCTCCATGCCCTGCTTGCCAAAACGTGGTGCAAATTAATAGAATGTGTTTATAATAAACAAAGATTATTTTAAATAAAATAAAAAAAGAATGTATGAAATTGTCGCTTAACGCAAAGGGCTTTCTCAAGTTATAGATCGAAGTATATTTATCAAACCATAAATACTCACTTTTTAAGGGGTAGGTGCTTCTGCGAAAAGAGAGAATAGTATTGCTTACTATAAAAAACAATTTAGCCCTTTACAGATTTCCTGTTGGCTTTTGTATAATTTTGGCTTATAATTAAATTGATTTTTTTCAGACTTTTTGCATGGAACTGACTTTTTTTAGGGAACCGGGTATTTTTGAATTTTCCTTTATTGCCCTATTTATCCTCTTGTATGTGCTATATGTAATTAGAACCATTAAGATAGCCAAACAGGTAAAAAGTAATTACGACCAGATAATTGTTAAACTCATAATAAGAAGTTTATATTTTACACTTATGCTTGTGGCATTCTTAGGTCCTTCTTTCGGTTCAGGAAAGAAAGAAGTAAAATCGGTGGGGAAAGATATGTATTTTCTAGTCGATTTATCGCGATCTATGGATGCCAATGATATACAGCCAAGCAGGTTGGAAAGAACTAAATTTGAACTTAAAAATTTGGTAGAAAGGTTTTCAAGTGACCGTTTAGGCTTGATTATCTTCTCCTCTGAAGCTTTTTTACAGTGCCCTCTAACTTTCGATAGAAGTGCCTTATTACTTTTTATTGAAACATTAAATACCGGTTTACTTTCCAATACAGGAACTGAGTTTACGCCAGCGCTTGAGATGGCAGTAGAAAAGCACAAAAATGCTGAGAATGATGTAGCCAGTCAGCAGCAATCTAAAATAATAATATTAATTAGTGACGGGGAAGACTTTGGAGAAAATACCGCTTCTTTAACCGATGAACTCAAAGAAGATGACATCCGTTTATTTACGATAGGTGTAGGAACTGAGTCAGGTACTAAAATACCACAAGGTTATCGATTTATGCGTGATGATAATGGGTTGGATGTGGTTACGAAACTTAAACCGGCAAGCTTAAAGCAATTGGCAGAAAGTACCAATGGCGACTATTTTGAAATTAATGATAAAGTGAACGAGATGCCCAAGCTTATTCGGGCAATAGAAAATATAGAAGGTGAGTTAAGAAGTACTAAAGAAATAGATGCAGCAGCAAATAGGTATTTTTTATTTTTATTAGCAGCATTTATTTTGTTAATTGTAGATGTAATTATCTCTGTTAAAGTAATTAGAATATAAATGATTAGTAATTTCTTTTTTCCAATTTTATTAAGTGTCTTACTTTTCGTTGTCGATCCTGGTGATATCGCCACAGTTAATAAGTACAAGAAGGCAGCCCAAGAAGCTTATGAAAAAAGCGATTATGTGGCTGCAGCAGAGGCTTATCAGTTTTTAATAGACTCTATGGGTGTTATAGATAATAAGGTGTTGCTAAACCTAGCACATTGTTACTATCATACTGATGAGGAAGATAAGGCGGCAGGTTTTTATAAGAGTTTGGTAAACAACAGTTCAAATGAACAGCAAGAAATAAAATCTGTGGCTTTCCAGCAATTAGGAATCATTAATGCCAATAAGAAAGATTATAATGCTGCTTTAAATGATTTTAAAGACGCCCTAAAAGCTAATCCTGCTAACGAAGATGCTCGTTACAATTATGAAGTTGTAAAAAAGAAACTCAGAGAAGAAGAGGAGAAAAAGGAACAAGATAAACAAGACGATGAGAAGAAAGACCAGCAAAAAGATAAACAAGATCAACAAAAACAAGAGAAGCAAGAAAAACAAGAAGAACAGTCAGACCAAGAAAAACAGGAACAACAAAAGCAAGAGCAAGAAAATAAAGAGAAACAAGAGCAAAAAGAACAGGAAGAAAAGAAACAACAAGAAGAGCAACAGCAATCTGAGGAAGAAAAACGAAAAGAGCAGGAAAAACAGCAACAGATGGAAAATCCTGAAATCGACAGAGCAAGAGCAGAACAGTTATTGAAATCGATGGAAGAACAAGAGAAACAGTATTTCCAACAACTCAAAAAGAAATCAGGAAAAAAGAAAGGAACAGGTCCTGCTTGGTAGCATAAAATAACTATAAAAACCAAACCTCAATTGAAAATTTTCAATTGAGGTTTTTTGATTATTTACTAACATTTTAGTCAGCTTTTAATGCTTTTACCGGGCTTTCAAGAGCAGCTTTTACCGATTGAAAACTAATTGTGATTAGGGTAGCTGATCCGACAAGAATTATCGTAAAAACAAATACATCAAGTCCAATAGCTACCTGATAAGCAAAATCAGTTAGCCAATTTTTCATTAAGAACCACGCTATTGGAGCGGCTAATACAAAGGCAATAAGCAATAATTTTAAAAACTCTTTGCTAAATAAGAAGATAATACTACTATAAGATGCACCAAGTATCTTTCGAACACCAATCTCTTTCTTTCTTTGGTTCACCATAAAAGCGCTTAACCCCAGCAAACCCAAACAACCAATAAATATGGCAATTCCTGCAAAAGCTTGAGATATTCTGAAAGTCCGTTCTTCTTTTTTATATAAGTTCTTTATCGTGTCATCCATATAGTCATACTCAAAAAAATATCCCGGAAAGATAGAATTCCACACATTTCCTACTGTTTTCATTGTGCTTCTGATATTCCCACCTGAAAACCTAATGCCTGCGTTGAAATAAAGCTTTGGGAATTTCATTAGTATCACTGGTTTGATTTCTTCGTGTAAAGATCTGGTGTGGAAGTCTGCAATTACTCCTTTAATTTCAGCATTAATATTATTGATACCCGTGCCAATTACTTTTCCAATAGCTTCTTCTGGATTCAGAAATCCCAACTTTTTAGTAAGTGTTTCATTTACTACAAATTGATATTCGCTGCTAGCATCATCAGCTTCAGTAAACCATTCTCCTGTAACTAATTTAAGACCATAAGTATCTTTATACCGATGGTCACAAGTTTTGAGTGTTACACCAAATGTCATGTTTACATCTGTTTCAGGATCATGGAAAGTTGTACTAATGTTATTGGATGAGGTAGGAGCACCAATACTAAATGATACTACTTTGACATTACTCAAATTAGTGATTTGATTGTGAAACTGTATTCTTTTTAAAGAATCTTGTTCGGGAATGAATATATTGACAATGGCATCTTTTTCAAAACCTAATGGTTTTTCATGGAAATAAGAAAGTTGTCTTGAAATAATCATTGCTCCGATAATCATTGCCTGTGCAATACCAAACTGAAATACAACAAGCCCTCTGCGCAGCATTACAGAAGATTTATTCATAGAAGTAAATTTCGACTTTAAAGCTTGTACAGGCTTATAAGAAGATAGAATTATTGCTGGGTAAATACCTGAAAGTAAACTGACTGAAAATAACAGGATGATTAAAAAAATTAGTAGTAAAGGATCTTCTGAAAAGTTGAGGATTAACTTTTTGTCAGTAAAATTATTGAAATAAGGAAGTGTTCTTTCTACTATTCCTAATGCGAGCAATAAAGAAAATAAAGTAATGATAAAGGCTTCACCAAGGTGCTGACCAACTAATTCTTTTCTACCAGCTCCTAGTACCTTTCTTATTCCCACTTCCCCAGCTCTTTTTATACCTATAGCAGTTGCCAGATTAATAAAGTTGATACAGGCAATACTAATAATGAAAATAGCGATAAAAGTTAAAAGTAAAATGGTTTTCTGATCAGTAGTTGTACCTCGGTTGTCATTTGCAAAGCTCATATTAAAATGAATATCATTTAAAGGCTGTAACACGAGTTTATCTCTACTTCTTTCCAAGATTTCATCAGTATCGATATATTTTTTAACAAGCGCGTCAAGTTTTTTCTGTATTTGTTTAGAATCTATATTTTTAGGTAGCCTGATGTAAGTAAAACCTTCAACTATATAACCAAATTGATCGAGATCAAATCCGCCAACGTATTCAGCAGTAAGGGTTTTGTATGAAACCAGCATATTGAAAGGCAAATGAGTAAGTGTTGGTGCATTTTTAATAATACCCTTTACCTCAACATCAAGCTTATTGCCCAACTTCAATGTTTGGCCAATAGGATCTTGCTTACCAAAATACTTAAGGGCACTTGCTTCCGTAAGAAAAACACTACCTGGTTGGCTCATATCAACTTTAAAATTTCCCTTAAATACATTCGCAAGTATTCCACCCCCAAAATCGAGTATATCATAAAAGCTAGAGTCAGTGAAAATAATATTTTCTTCATTGAATAAATCTTTGCCTGCAATACTTACCGTATTTTCTTCATCGAAATGCATACGGGTGATTTCTTTTATCTCAGGTATATCGGTTCGGATGACTTCTTTTAATGGGTAAGGGGTATTTCCATTATAATTTTTACCTGATGCATTTTCAGAAACGCCTACTATTCTATAAATCGAATCATAGTTTAGGTGCATTTTATCATAACCTATTTCTGAGCTAATCAGGAGAAAAATAAGTATACATACAGCTACTCCTAATGTTAGCCCAAACACATTGATTAATGTGTAAGCACGATTTCTTAGTAGATGCCTGAAAGCAATTTTAAAATAACTTATTATCATTATATATATTTTTTTTTAGCTAAATTCAATTAAGATACCAAGATATAAATATCGGAAAGTCAGTAGTTTATATTTAATGAGCAAATAATGGTGTATCCTTTTTGGTACAGTAACTGTTCCTTCATGATACACTTTTGTAATTGAATGAAATGATTAAATAGTAAAAAAGATGTGGAAAATGCTTCAATCAACTAT
>JBCDJE010000149.1:0-8203 GCA_038748185.1 Bacteroidota bacterium | reverse complement strand
AGTAAATCATAGCATTGTAGGAAATTTTACTCACCAACTAAAAACGAGATTTATAGATCGTGTGAGCCTGGCTGACTATTGGTTATTTGACTCTCGAATTAGCTGGCAGAATAATGAAGATAACCTTACTGCTTACATAGAAGCTACTAATATTTTTAATAAAGACTATACGGAAGTAAATCTAGTGCCTATGCCCGGCAGATGGTTCAGAGTAGGATTAAAATTTAGGTTAGATTTTTAGCCGTGATGCCATAGTTATCAATGACTATTGTAAATTTTTTATTTCTTTTTAAAGCATTTTACTTATAAAATTCTCAATAAAAATTACTATACTTTAGAAAATAGCATCTTTTTTCATACTTTTATTAAAGATATTTAAATATCTTTCCTTAACTGCATCACATAGTATAACCACCCTTCATTTTTTTAATTAAAAAAGATTACCCCATGGATGCAAAAATCAATAGAAGAAAATGGTTAAAGTCTAGTTCCCTACTAGCTTCCGGAATATTTGCTGGTTTGCCTGCTTTAGCTGGTAAAATGTCAAAAAAATATGCTATTCCTGAAATGGAATTCGTCTCTGAATACGAATTAACCTTACAGGAGATGAAGGACTTGCCTCCTATGAAAGCTCGTTTGCTTTCCAATGAAAATGCCTTTGGCCCTTCTGAGAAAGCTAAACAAGCAATCATAAATGCCATAAACGACAGCTTTATGTATCCGAGAGATGCTAGGCAGGAATTTACCGAAATGATAGCTGAAAAAGAAGGCGTTTCACCTGAGCAAGTAATTATTGGAGCAGGTTCAACCGAATTACTCATGGCTGCTTCACTTTATTATGGGTTAAAAGGTGGTAAAGTTATTTCAGGTGACCCAAGTTATATGTCGCTTGTTAGAATGACTGGTATGTATGGCGCTGATTGGGAAAAGGTGCCACTTACAAAAGACTTCAAGCTTGACCTTGAAGAAATGGAAAAAAGGGTAAGTGATGATACTAGTTTGGTATATATCTGCAACCCTAATAACCCGACAGGTACTGCATTAGATACCGGTAAGCTAAAAGATTTCTGCAAATCGGTCTCAAAAAAGAAACCTATCTTTTTAGATGAGGCATATATCGATTATGCCGGTGGTACTGAGAAAAAAGGTATGGGAAGCTTGCTAAATGAAGGTTACGACGTAATTATTGCTCGTACTTTTTCAAAAGCGCATGCCTTTGCCGGCCTACGAATAGGCTATTGTATTGCTCAGCCTGAAACAATCGATAAAATAAAGAAATTCAGTACTAGAGGGGGAACTACTGCTGCTACATCTCTTTACGGTGCTATAGCTAGCTTTAAAGATGAGGAATTTATGAAATACAGTGTAGCTAAAAACGAAGAAGCCAAAGCATATACCTACGGTTTTTTAAAGGACCTAGGCTACGATTATATTCCTTCAGAAACTAGCTTTATCTTATTCCCTATCAACATGAAAGGAGAGGCATTCAAGCAAAAAATGTTAGAAAAAGGAATAGGCATTAAGGTATGGGAGTTTAATGACCAACACTGGTGTAGGGTAAGTATGCACAAAATAGAAAAGCTTAAAATGTTTGAAACTGCCTTAAGAGAACTCCCTGGATAATATTAAATATTTTGCCGTGATTTCACTTAGCCTAAGACCATTGTCTTGGGCTAAATTATTTATATTTGCGCCAAATTTAAGACTTCAACAAATTGTTAACAAAAGCAATATTATATCAAACAGGTTAACCAGTTTTTTATCAAATTTTTGTCAATTATCAATGAAAATAAATCTCCACAATTCCGATCGTTTTGAAAAACGTCATAACAGTCCTTCTACCGAACAAATAGATGCAATGCTGAAAAGTATTGGTGTTACTTCATTAGAGGAGCTTATCAATCAAACCATACCTGAAAATATTCGTCTGAAAAGGCCTTTAAATTTACCCAAGGCACAAAGCGAACACGAATTCTTAAAAAACTTCAAAACACTTGCCAATCAAAATCAACTTTACAAATCCTATATCGGCATGGGCTACCACGATTGTTTGGTGCCTCATGTAATTTTGAGAAATATCTTGGAGAACCCTGCCTGGTACACAGCCTATACTCCTTATCAAGCTGAAATAGCACAAGGACGATTGGAAATGCTTATCAACTTCCAAACAGTTGTTGCAGAGCTTACAGGTATGGAAATAGCCAATGCATCTTTACTAGATGAAGGTACTGCTGCTGCTGAAGCTATGGCTATGATGTTTGCTAATAGTGCACGTACTAAGAAAGGTGCAAATAAATTTTTTATTTCAAAGCACTGTCATCCTCAAACAATTGACATCCTCAAAACGCGCACTACACCTGTTGGAGTAGAAATGATAATTGGCTCTATTGACGAATTAGACTTATTCGATGAAAAACTCTTTGGTGTGTTACTGCAATACCCGCATACTGAAGGAGAAGTAATAGACTACACTGATTTTATTTCCTCAGCACATGAGCAAAAAGTTCAAGTAACTGTAGCAGGAGATTTACTTAGTTTGGTACTATTAAAAGCCCCGGGAGAAATGGGGGCTGATGTAGTGATAGGTTCTTCACAAAGATTTGGTGTTCCTATGGGTTACGGTGGACCTCATGCAGGTTTTTTAGCTACCAAGGAAAGTTACAAGCGTTTATTGCCTGGCAGGGTAATAGGTGTTTCCAAAGATGTAGAAGGCAAACAAGCCTACCGTATGGCATTGCAAACCAGAGAACAGCATATAAAAAGAGAAAGAGCCACTTCTAATATTTGTACAGCTCAAGTATTACTAGCAGTAATGGCAGCAGCATATGCTATATACCACGGTGCTGAAGGACTTAAAAGTATAGCACTCAGAGTTTATGGCTTAACTTCATTACTTAAAAAAGGACTCGCTTCACTTGGAGTTGAAGTAATGAATGATGATCATTTCGATACATTACAAATCAACTTAAAAGATGCTCATAAACAGGTTGACATTAAACGTATAGCGGAAGCCAATAAAATAAATCTCCGATATTTAGGGAATACTCATGTTTGTATTTCTTTAAATGAAACAACTACACTAGAAGAAGTACAGACCTTGTTGGATGTATTTGCAGAAGCCTTATCACTCACATCGAATACAGCTGTAGAGAACTTCACTTCAACAGTTCAGTTCGCCTTACCAGAGAAACTTCAACGAAAAAGTGAATTTCTAAGCCACGAGGTATTTAAAAAGCATCATTCAGAGCATGAAATGTTACGTTACTTAAAAGGCTTAGAAAATAAAGACCTCTCTCTTGTACATTCTATGATTTCATTGGGTTCTTGTACCATGAAATTGAATGCTACTGCAGAAATGATTCCCGTAACTTGGCCTGAATTAGGTGCACTACATCCTTTTGTTCCAAAAGAGCAAGCCTTGGGCTATCAGCAATTATTTAAGAACCTCGAAACATGGTTAGAAGAGATTACGGGTTTTGACGCTGTGTCTTTGCAACCAAATTCAGGAGCTCAAGGTGAATACACCGGATTAATGGTGATAAGAGCATTTCATTTAGATAGTGGCAATGCACACAGAAATATTGCCTTAATTCCTTCCTCGGCACATGGTACTAATCCGGCAAGTGCAGTTATGGCTGGCATGAAGGTAATTATTGTAAAGTGTGATGAAAAGGGAAATATTGACATAGTGGATCTTAAAAATAAAGCAGAACAATACAGTGAATCTCTTGCAGCATTGATGGTCACTTATCCTTCTACACATGGTGTTTTTGAAGAAGATATAGTTGAGATTTGCGATATTATTCATCGTTATGGAGGTAGGGTTTATATGGATGGTGCCAATATGAATGCTCAAGTGGGACTTACCAGTCCTGCCAATATTGGAGCTGATGTTTGTCACCTAAATCTCCACAAGACATTTTGTATTCCTCATGGAGGCGGTGGACCTGGAATGGGACCGATTGGTGTAATTTCAGAGTTAGCCCCTTATCTTCCAGGGCATAGTGAAATAGAAACAGGTGGATCTAAAGCCATTAATGCAGTGTCGGCAGCACCTTGGGGCAGCGCCAGCATATTACCTATTTCTTATGCTTATATTGCCATGATGGGTAGCGAAGGCCTCACAAATGCTACCAAGATAGCCATTCTCAATGCGAACTATATGCGCGTTAGGTTACAAGCACATTACCCAATTCTCTACACAGGAAAATCAGGTTTTTCAGCTCATGAAATGATTATTGATTGCAGAGATTTTAAAAAAGTGGGAATTGAAGTTGAAGATATCGCTAAAAGGTTAATGGATTATGGCTTTCATGCTCCTACAGTCTCCTTCCCTGTTCCTGGAACAATGATGATAGAACCTACTGAAAGTGAAACCAAAGAAGAGCTTGATCGCTTTTGTAATGCTTTAATTGCCATTAGGAAAGAAATTACTGAAGTAGAAGACGGTATTGCTGATATAAAAAACAATGTACTAAAAAATGCTCCGCATACAGCTGCATTGGTTATTGCAGAAAAGTGGGATTTTCCTTATAGCAGAGAAAAAGCAGCTTATCCAATTCCTTATCTATATAAAAACAAGTTTTGGCCAAGTGTACGCAGAATTGATAGTGCTTTTGGCGATAGAAACTTAGTTTGCAGTTGCATTCCTGTCAGTGAATATGAGCAAGAAGCAGTAGTGAGTTGATAAAGAAGGAGGAATCATTTGAGATTCCTCTTTTTTTCCTTATAATCTTTTACACTTTAGCGGTAAGATGAGGAGTTAAGTGTTGTAATAATACCTGCTCTGGCATTGCTCCTGATTGCCTCCATAAAACCTTACCCTTGTAAAAGAGCATCATAGTTGGGATACTTTGTATTTTATATAATTGAGATACTGCTTGGTTTTTATCTACATCTACTTTAATTACCCTTAATTTATCTTCTAATTTAGCAGCCACGCTTTTCAAAACCGACTCCATGTGTTTGCAAGGACCACACCAATCGGCATAATAATCAACTAATACAGGTATATCTGATTTATTAATTAAGTCTGAAAATTTACTCATTGTAGTTATTTTTAATTGATTTAAGACATTAATTTTTAAATTATATTGATAGAAAAATCCACACAAGTTTCTCAACAAGTACAGATAGATTAAAAGCAAAAAAAGAACAATTTTTTAAATTGTTTTGTAACCTAACTAACATACTTTCTAATGAAAAATTCACCCCTTTTTCCCTGAAATAAAAAAGATATTTTTATTTTCCTCGAATGCTTTATAACTTTCTCCCTTAAGCCTAATGCTTCAATTTTTAGATTTTTTACCTTTCAATTTTCTTTTCTTACACATTCTATGAAAATGCAAACTAACAATAAAACCTACGATGTATGTATAGTAGGTTCGGGTGCAGGAGGTGGTATGGCTGCAAAGATTTTAACAGAAGCTGGTGCCGATGTAGTGATGTTGGAAGCTGGTCCCTTTTACGATTCCGCAGAAGGAGATATGTTTAAGTGGCCGTATAATTCACCAAGACGAGGAGCACCTACTCATAGACCATTTGGAGAATTTGATGCAGCATATGGCGGTTGGGAAATTGAAGGAGAACCTTATACAACTACTGAAGGTACTGAGTTTGGCTGGTTTCGTTCGAGAATGCTAGGAGGAAGAACCAATCACTGGGGAAGAATCTCGCTCAGATTTGGGCCAAAAGATTTTAAAAGAAAAAGTATTGACGGTTTAGGAGACGACTGGCCTATCTCTTATGAAGACCTCAAACCTTATTATGATAGGGTAGATAAACTAGTAGGTGTATTTGGTGTAAATTTCGACCCTTCACTTGGTCTTGAAAATGAACCGGACGGCATCTTCCTTCCTCCACCAAAACCCAGGGCTTATGAATTACTAGTAAAAAAAGCTTGTGAAGGCATGAACGTACCTGTCGTACCTTCCCGCATGTCTATATTAACTCGGGCACATAACGGTAGAGCTGCTTGCCACTACTGTTCACAATGTAATCGGGGTTGTTCTACTTACTCCAACTTTTCTTCACCTCCTGTGTTAGTGAACCCGGCTTTAGAAACTGGTAAACTTGAGTTGGTACTAAATGCTATGGCTAGAGAAGTACTTACTGATAGCGAAGGGCTTGCCACCGGGATTTCATATGTAAGTAAAGAAGATGGGCAAGAATATCAAGTGAAAGCTAAGGTAGTGATCTTAGCAGCAAGTGCTTGCGAGTCGGCGCGAATCCTCCTCAACTCTAAATCGAGCCGTTACCCTAATGGCTTGGCAAACTCCAGCGATTTAGTGGGTAAATATCTTATGGACTCGACAGGAGCTGGTATGGCTGGCATTATCCCAAAAATGATGGACAGCATCCCTTACAACGAAGATGGCATTGGTGGCATGCACCTTTATATGCCTTGGTGGCTCGATAACTCAAAACTAGATTTCCCTCGAGGTTACCATATAGAATTTGGTGGAGGTAGAAGAATGCCCAGTTATGGGTTTTTAGGAGGTGTTCATAAATACAATGGGAAATTTAGCCATAGAAATGGAAATGAACGCAAAAATGGAGGAGGTGGATACGGCCAACAATTAAAAGAAGATTACCGCATGTTTTACGGCTCCGTTGTTGGCTTTGCCGGAAGAGGAGAGCCGGTTGCGCTTAAAGATAATTACTGTGAAATAGATCCCAATGTAGTAGATAAATGGGGAATCCCAGTACTCAGGTTTCACTACAAATGGGGTGAATATGAGAAAAAGCAGGCTAAACACATGCAAGATACTTTTGAAGAGATTATACACCGTATGGGTGGATTTCCACTTTGGGAAAAACCCGGTAAAGAGGATGATTATGGCTTACTTGCACCGGGAAAAATTATTCATGAAGTAGGTACAGCTCGTATGGGAAAAGATGCTAAAGATTCAGTAACCAATCAGTTTTGTCAAACACATGATGTGAAAAATCTTTTTGTAAACGATGGGGCAACATTTACCTCTATGGCAGATAAAAACCCAACTTGGACGATCCTAGCTCTTTCCATGCGTGCTTCAGAATATATTATAGATCAGAAAAAGCAAATGAATATTTAAAAACGGATATAAATTTTATCATTTCAAATTCACAAAAGGGAATGATTAAAATTTTTGAGAGTTCCTGAATGTACCTCAATTTTTTGAACATTCAGAAAACAAAAAATTTTAAACAGATGAAAAAAAATAAAATCAATAGAAGGGATTCTTTAAAAGTAATAGGTCTGGCTTCACTTACAGCAACAACTAGCTTAGTACCCGGCTGTAAACCGGCTGGAGAAGAGCAAACTACAGAAGATCATGCACATCATCACGATACAGCATCTCAACAAAAAGGCTTTAAAGACCTAAGTGAAGCGGATCAGCAATTACTCAAAGAAAAATTTTTTACAGAACACGAATTCAAAACGGTTGAGGTACTCAGTGAATTAATTATTCCTGCCGATGAACGCTCAGGAGGTGCTTCAGAAGCTAAAGCTGCAGATTTTATTGAATTCATGATGAAAGATCAACCTGTACACCAAACTAAAATGAGAGGTGGTTTAAAATGGATAGATTACCAATGTCAAAAAAGATTTACTAAAAACTTTATTGATACTTCTTCAGAACAGCAAAAAGAAATACTAGATGAAATAGCTTATCCTGAACAAGCGAAACCGGAAATGAGTCAGGGCGTAAGCTGGTTTAATACCCTTCGCGATTTTGTAGCAACAGGTTTTTTTACTAGTGAAATTGGCATTAAAGACCTTGAATATATGGGCAATGCTGCCAACGTTTGGCAAGGAAGCCCTCAAAAAGTATTAGATAAGTTAGGTGTAAGCTACGATGATGATATTGAATATGCTTAGTTTTTAAAGTCTCTTATTTTGTCAAGTAAATAATTCAATTGGGCAGCTTCAGTTTCAGATAGGCAACTAACCATTTTATCAATTTCTAGCTCATAAGCATCAATTTCTGCTAAAAGGGCTAAACCTTCTTCTGTAATAAAGATATGGGTTGCTCTCCTGTCTTCTTCACAACTATAGCGTTTCACTAAATCCCTTTTGCGCATCTTATCTACTATACGTGAAACATCCGACTCTCTTTCTAACATTCTCGATTTAATGTTGCCAATAGTAACAGGTTGTCCTTTCTGCCCTCTTAAAATTCTTAAAATATTATATTGCTGTGTAGTAAGGTTAAATTTT
>JBCDJE010000148.1:0-8213 GCA_038748185.1 Bacteroidota bacterium | reverse complement strand
ATATTCTGTCATCAAATCTCTAGAAAGAGATTGCTTTAAATCTTCGGTTCTTAGCTGACCTATATTATAATTTACATAGGCATTTTTAATCGCTCTTTTTACTCTTCCACCATTAAAAAGATTGTAAGTAACTGTAAAGTTTATTCCTGAGTTAGTTGTTCTTGCTGTTGGTAAAAGGTTTGGAGGATTTTCTCTATCAGCTAAAGTTGAGCCAGTAAGATCTTGTCTACTTCTATCGTATGAGTAAGCCGCATTTAAATTCAAAGTGGGGTAGAGGTCAGCTTTTGCTATACCAATATTTTCCTTTAAAATAGCTTGAGAAATATATTCTTTTTTCAAGTTAGCATTGCTATTACTCATTTTATTATAAAGCTCTTCATAAGTGTAATTGGTAGCAGTAAACAATAAAGAATCCGTAAATGTGTAATCTGAACTCATATCTGTTGAGCCTAATAGAACATTTAGATCCCTCACAGTATTTCTATATACATTTGCTTGATTGATGAGATTAAGTGAATCGGTTAAATAATTTCCTTCTTCTAAAAGTACATCAGTAGTCACTGCGCTACCTAATTCTTTCTTCAGTAATATGTATTCATACCGGTCACGAGAAACATCAAGAGTAATTTTCAGTACATTGATTCGCTCTCTTTCAAAAACAGCACTATAATATCCTAGAATAATTGATTGTATAGTATTTTGAATTACAATATCAGCATTTCCCTCTGATTCTTGTTGTAATTGTTCTAATCTTGATTTACTCATTTTAGCCCTAAAACCATCAAAAAGATTCCAGTTCAATGATATAACAGGATTGATGTTATTCGTTTGGATTGTTCCTTCAAGAAAGGAAGCTGGGTTATCAATATCTCTCCAGTTATTATTTTGTTGTAATTGTAGTTCTAAAGATGGAAAACGTCCTGCTTCTCCCCAATTATTATTATTTCTATTAATTTCTACTGTTTTTTCTTCTATTCTTATCGCATAATTATTTTGTAAGCCTATCTGAATAGCATCAGATAAAGATAAAGGAGATTTAACTGCTTGTTGCGCATAGATTAAATTAATCGAAAGTAGTAGAACTAGACTAAAAGTTATAGATAGAGGTTTCATTTTGTTGATTTTACAATTCTTATATATGAAGAGGCTTTTAGGAGGTTTTGTTATTAAAAAAGTCTAAGTTTTTCTAAAATTATCACAAATTTACATAGAAAATAAGGCTGTTTCTCTTATTTCAGACCAAAGGAGGAGTATCCATCCTTAAAAGCATTTATTCACCTGCAAATGCTTTTAGTTTTTATTTAAATTCTTATCTAAATTAGGTGTTTTAAGCTAATAGCGTTTCTTTTTCTTGGTCGATAATTACCCTTTCTACGGCTTCTCTTTCAGGCTTACTGCCTGTCCAAATCCATTTACTAAGTATTCTTATATCATTAAAAAATATGATGAGTACAGGAAAAAATAGTAAAATGATAAAAGTACCTATTAATACACCAAAAGCTATTGATACAGCCATAGGAATGAGAAACTGTGCTTGAAAGCTCGTTTCAATGAGTAGTGGAAATAATCCTAATACAGTGGTGAGAGAAGTTAATAAGATTGGTCTAAATCTTGAAAGACCTGCATCGAAAGCAGCTTCTTTTACAGTCATTCCTTCTAGCAGGTTTCTATTGTATTTATCGAGAAATACTACAGCATCATTAATTATCACTCCTGAAAGCGCAATCATGCCTAAAGCACTTAGCATAGATACAGGGATTCCCTGAATTCCGTGTCCTAGAATAGCGCCTATCCAACCAACAGGTACCATCATCATAATAAGTGTTGCCTGATAGAAAGATTTAAAATTGAGTATAATCAGCAAGAACATAACACAAAATGCTCCTCCGAAATACATTCCCAACTCTTGGCCTGCACGGGCACTTTCTCTAGCTTGCCCACCATAATCTACTTTTACTCCGGGAAATTCTGCACTCATTTTAGGCACAATATCTTTTCTTACTTTTTCCAATATTGGAGGAACTTCTCCATAAGGATCAAGCATATCTGCTTCTACAGTTACTGTTCTTGAGACACTATAATGCCTTATATCAGCTACTCCTCTTCCTATGCTGTAGTCAACTATTTCGCTTAAGGTAAACTCTCTTTCACCTGCTTTAATCTTCATACCATCAAGCTTTCCAACATTTTCTCTTCCTGAGTTAGGATATCTTACCCAAACTTTTACTTCATCGGTTCCCTTTTGGAGACGTTGAACTTCCTCTCCAAAAAAGCCTTGTCTTATTTGTTTGGCTATTTCATTATGGGTGAATCCAAGAAAATAGGCTTGTTCTGTTAAGTCTAATTGTAATTCTCTTTTTCCAACAGTAATGTTATCGTTAATTTCTTTTAGCTCTGGAATTTCTCTTAACCTAGCTTTTAAAAATTCTTTAGATTTTGTTAGCTCTTCAAAGTTTTTACCCATTAGCCTTACAGAAACTGGTTTACCAAATCTATTACTACCACCTATAGTCAATTTTTCAGCTTCAGGTACTTCACCAATTCTTTTTTTTAGCATACTGGCTAATTGAAAGCTCGAAATAGGGTCTCCGTCCAACTCTCTATGAAAAACATTTAAGGAACCCACATGGCTTCCGCTTCCTCCCGTACCATCTCCACTGCTACCTATATTGGCAAAAGTAAAATTGATAAAAGCAGTAGTATCGCTATGTTCTTGTTTTAATTCTTCATTTATATCCCAAACTATGTTTTCAAAATGTTTGATTGTACTTTCTACTACGGCTTCACGCGTGCCTGCTTTAAATTCAAGATTGATATTGATACTGTTAAAGGGGATATTGGGAAAGAAAGTGGATTTGATAATACCGCCTCCCATCAAACCAAAGGTAATGGGAAATAAGGCAAAAATAAATGCCATAGAAATGTATCTGTTCTGCATGGTAAATTGTAGCGCTTTACCAAATATCCTGTCTTTTAAATAGCTAATACCTTTGTTCAGCAAATTTCTAATTTTACTAGAACGGTTTTTTGATCGTAAGACGTGTTTACTAGCCAAGTGGGCTGGTAATACAAAAAATGCTTCAACTAAAGAAAAAGCAAGCGATAATACTACTACGGTAGCCATTTCAAAGAAAAACTCTAGTGCTCCATCTAGCAGTAATAAGGGTAAGAAAGCAACAATAGTAGTTGAAACGGAGGTTGTAACTGCTGCAATTACTTCCATTGTTCCATCAACTGCTGCTTGATAAGGATTTTTTCCTTTTTCAAAATGTGCGTAGATATTTTCAGCGATTACAATACCATCATCTACTAAAATACCTACTACTAATATCATCCCAAATAATGAAATCATATTAATGGTAATACCAACAAATTGCGCCAAAATAAACATTCCTAAAAATGAAGAGGGGATACCCCATGCTACCCAAAAAGATAAACGCACACTTAAGAATAAACCCAAAGAAATAATTACTAGTAATAAACCTGCTCCTCCATTTTCATACAGCATTTTTAAACGCTGCTTGAGCATATCATAAAAGTTATAAGTAATCGTGAGCTGTAGAGCAGGATATTTTGCATTAAAGTTCTCAACATATTCTGTCATAAAAGAAGATATTTCTTCTATATCTTCTTCGGGTAACTTATCAACTCGGATAAATACAGCTTCTTGCCCGTTTAAGGTAGAATAGCTGGGTACATCTTCAAACTGCTCTTTAATTTGGGCAACATCGCGCAGCAATAATTTACTACCATCCGAATTGGCTCTTAATACAATTTCTCCAATAAGATCGGCTGTGGTTTCTTTTGCTCTTGACCGGATTAAAATCTCTTCATTACTTCCTTTTATTGACCCTGCTGAAATATCGATATTATTCATCCGCACTGTTTGGGCTACTTGGTCAAAACTGAATCCATATCTTAACAAATCATCTTCACTTACTTCAATCGAAATTTCTCTGTTAGGATAACCCATTATAACAAGTTGTGAAACCACACCAGAAGCCATTAGGTCATCTTCAACATCTTCGGCGTATTTCTTTAAAGTAGCGAGGTCTGCATCTCCGGTAAGTCCTACCCACATAGCCATTGAACGGGGTTTTTGTTTAAATATAACTGGACGCTCGGCACCTCCTGGAAATGAATTAATGCGATCTACAGCATTTTTAATCTCTGTATATACCTCATCTATATCATACCCTTTTAGTGTAGTTACATTTATCGTGGCATTGTTCTCAGATGAGGTAGAGCTCATCTCATCAATTCCCGGCACATTATGTATTGCCTCTTCAATTTTTAATGTTATTCCTTCTTCAACTTCTTCAGGAGAAGCACCAGGGTAGAGTACCTGAATATTGATCTGACGTGTTTTTGTTTCAGGGAAAAATGATTTTTTAGTATTTACCAAACTGAGCCCACCAGCTAATATGGTAACACCAATTACTAAGTTTGAAAGTATCTTGTACTTTACAAAATATTCAATAATCTTCCTCATAATTTTCCATAAAAATTTTCTTGTAACTTAGCAGTATTAAATAGTGCGTTTAGGGAGCGCTCGCACTAATTGCTTCTGCATTAATCTGCTCTTTAAGTTTGGCTACTTTCATATCGCTATAAGCATTCACCAATGGTTCTATTACAATGTCGCTTCCTGCTTCTATACCAGAAAAAATAACAGTTTCTGCATTAATTTTTAGAATGGAGATATTTTGTACTTTCAATAAACTATCTTTAACTACATAAACCTGAGCGCCATTAAATACTGCATTTCGAGGAATCTCCATTCCTTCCGTTATCACTTTTCCTGGCATTTCAGCTTTTAAATACATGCCTTCATAAACCTTTTTTTGTCCGGGATATAACTGCACAAAAACATCTATTGATTGTGTGTTTTCATTCACAAAATCTCCTATTCGTTGTATTTTACCTTTCCACTTTTGTGTGTTGTTTTCTGTACTAATATCTATTTCTTTCCCAATTTTTAACCAATCAATATCTGTTATGGGTACAGCTACTTTTAATTCAAGATTATGTGTTTCAAGAATCTTTGCTACTTTATTACCTGAGTTAACAAAGGTACCTGGGTACAAACTAACTTCGGAAATGGTGCCGTTAAAAGGTGCATAGATTTGATATTTGCTCAAATTAAACTCGTCTGAACGAATAGCATAGAAATCAGTAAAAATGTTTTTTGTAGCTAAGTAGGTTTTTTCCTGATTATTTTTATATGCTGGCAGGTCAGGCAAATTTTCTTCTAAGTCTATAGCTTCAAAATATGCTTGCCATTCATTAAAACTTTGAGTAAAATCAATTTTGAAATCAGGTAAAATGGAGGCTATGCTTTTTAAAAAAGTACTTTTCTTAGATTTTAATTGAAGTTGTGCTTCAGTGTTATCTATTTTAAACAACAAATCGCCTTTCTTAAATTTCTGACCTTCTTTAAGGGATACATTACCTTTCTGTATTCTCCCTTTCACTTCTGAAATAATATCTAAAGGAAGAGATGAACTAGTACGCCCAAACCCTTCTACTTTGGTTTCTATCGCACTGTAAATCACCTTATCAGTTTTTACATATTTTACTGCCTCGACTAGCGCTTGTTGTTTTGGAAGTTCTTTCATCTCTGAAAAGATGCCCATTAACGCCACTGAACCGGCAACAATTACAATGACTATAACAATGGTGATAATTTGTCTAGTTTTCATAGAAATGCTAGTATGAATTTTATTTGTCTGCGCGAAATTATTAATTAAATGATTCTTATCGTGATAAAGTTACACAAGAGGATATATTCAGTGCTTTCTGGTATTTTTTTTTATTTAGCTTTTATGTAGTTGTGAAATGTATCGGGGTAGCGTAATTTTGGATTTATGGAAAATTTAAGTGAACAAGTTGCTGCCATGTTACTCGATATAGAGGCAGTACAAATAAGACCTGAATCACCCTTTACTTGGGCTTCAGGTTGGAAGTCTCCCATTTATTGTGATAATCGTCTGTCACTTTCCCATCCTACGGTAAGAACATTTATTAAAAAAGCGATGGTTCAGTTGATAAGAGAAAAGTTTACCGATGTAGCAGGAATAGCTGGTGTTGCAACAGCGGGAATACCTCAAGCAGCCCTTATAGCTGATTCAATGGATTTACCTATGTTATATGTGCGATCTAAGGCGAAAGGACATGGTAGAGAAAATATGATAGAGGGAAAAATGCCCAAAGGAACTAAGCTGGTAGTAATTGAAGATTTGATCTCGACAGGAGGAAGTTCTTTAAAAGCTGTAAATGCTTTAAAAGAAGCTGGTTATGATGTATGTGGTCTTGCAGCCATTTTTACCTATGGATTTGATATCGCGACAGCTAATTTTAATGAAGCTAATATACCTTTTTTTACTTTATCGTCTTATAACGAATTATTACAAGTAGCATTGGAGAAAGCTTATATTAAAGAAAGTGCGTTAGTATCACTTAAAGCATGGAGAAAAAATCCTGAAATATGGGGAAAGTAATTAATAAAGAAAAAACAGACAAAGCAAAATGGTATCAAGCAACTAATGGTAACCCCAAAGCAGTAGTTATGATAGTACATGGTTTAAATAACCGTGCTGCATTGATGCGACCTATTGCTGAATCGCTAGCCGATACAGGAATTAATGTATTTGTACCTGTGCTTGATGGGCATGCCGAAGATTTTGTGAAATTCAAAAATATAAACAGAGAAGATTGGCAAAATAATGTTATTGAAGCTTATCATCTAAGTTTAGAAAAGGCTACAAAAAATAATTGTTCATTATTTTTTATTGGATACTCATTAGGAGGGCTTTTGGGTTCACTATTAACCGCAAAAAAGTTAATGCCTAAAGTGGAAAAGATGATTTTACTGGCACCTGCCTTAGAAATGACTTTATTTTCAAGCCTACTTAAGCCTCTACTTTTTTTTAACATAAATTTTAATATTCCCAGTAGAGCTCCTGGTAACTATCGGGCACATCCATTTCTTCCTGTTAAAGCTTATAGAACACTTTTTGAGCTAAAAAAGCAGTTCGATGAAGGTGTTTTGGAAAATATAAATATACCCACATTATTATTTATCGATAAGAAAGATGAGCTAGTAAGCTATAAAAAACTGGTTGCCTTTATTGATAAATACGCGCTAAACAATTGGGATTTAAAAATATTAAGTAGTAAAGAAGGTAAGGGAATTCATCATATGATTGCCGAACCATTTTATGCTGGAGCAAATAATTGGCAGTTTATGATGCAAGAGACTAAAGCTTTCATACTTTCTAGCTAATACTTATGTTATTCGGATTTACTATTTCTCCTTCAGGACGGTGTTTCCATCTCTGGTGCATCCATACCCATTGTGTAGGATGTTCTCTTATAAATGCTTCTAATGATTGAGAAAATAAAGCCGTATTTGTAACCAAATCTTCTTCATAATTTCCTGTTTTAACTATTTCCAATGCTGGTTTGAATCTTATCTTCTGGCGATTATTTTTTTCTAAAGAAATAGCCATTGGTACTATAACTGCGTCAGTTTTTAGCGCAAGAATGGTAGCGCCAATAGGAGTAGCAGCAGGAATACCAAAAAAATCGACAAAAGTACTTTTTACTTTAGTATCCTGGTCAATTAATATGCATACAATTTTTCCATTCTTAAGCCCTCTAATCAATTTAATAGTATCTTCACCTCTATAGATATTTTCTGCACCTCGACTGGTTCTGTTTTTTACCAACATTTCGTCTAAACGGGGGTCTTTCATTCTAGTGCCAATTACAATTGTAGGGTATTTTCTGAGGGCTATATTAGTTCCGGTAAGTTCAAATGCACCTAAGTGACACGTTAAGCAAATAACCCCTTTCCCTTTTTTGTAAGCATTTTCTAGATGTTCTAGACCTTCTGTATCAACTACTTTCTCAAACTTTTCAAGCTTTTTTACGGGGAGTAATCTTACAATATCAGCGAAGTTTTTTCCAATATTTCTATAAACCTCTTTAGCCATTTGTTGTATTTCTTCTTTCGACTTTTCCTTCCCATAGGCCATGGTGAGGTGTTTAATAGTACGGTTTTTTGATTTTTTTGCAAAAGTGTATGCGAATCTACCTAAGATTCCATAGAAGGAAAGAACCCAACTTCTTGGAAAAATTGAAGAAACCCAAATCAAAAAATTCACTAACAAAAAGAGAAGCTTATATTTAAACGCTTTTCTTATTTTCTT
>JBCDJE010000147.1:0-8251 GCA_038748185.1 Bacteroidota bacterium | reverse complement strand
GCCATCCATTATTATGGCAATATGAAGAGGTAAATTCGATTTATCTATCTCTTGTATCATCAAAACTTCTGTTTGTTTCCTAGTTTTAGGAAATGCGAAGTTACAGAGAAGCTTATTTTAAAGCAAATGAGAATAAAATGCCTGTAATTATTAAGGAAATGAGTAAAGTAGAAGGATCGTTGCTTTAAGCAAAAAAATATTTTAAAATTTATCAATCAATTTTAAAAAGTGTCCGCCTCATCTGGTTTACTTTTTCTTCAGCATCAATAAGGTAATCGAGGGTATTCATAATATTAGACGGGACTTCCATAAGTGCTGCCGCTTGCCTTACAGCATTTTTTTCTTCTTGAGGATAAGCTCCATCTGCTCTAGCCATTTTAATTGAGTTATAAATCAGTGTTTTAGAGAAGCTTAGTGACATCTCATGAGGCAACTTATCTAATATCTCTTTTAGGTCTAGTTTTGCGAAATCAACGGAAAGCACTTCTTCGGTAATGTGCAAAGGAACTTGAGAAATTTGCGCAAAATTACTCTGGTACCACTCTTTTTCTTGTTCAGATACTTCTCCATCAGCTCCGGCAATACACATTAGGGCATAGCCGTAATTTAAATCAATAAGATCAGATGTTTCGTATAATCCGTAAGCGTGTTGTACTAACTTGGTTGTCTTCCTTACACTATCAGTAATTCCTGATATCCTCTTATCATCTAATTCAAAAATAGATCTTCGTGTAGCTTCAATAGATTTCTCTGTATTTACCAAGCCCTCAATAGTTCTTGCCATATATTCCGGGATATTTAGTAGTTCGGCAAATTTTTTAACGGCTTGTTTCTCATCTTCAGAGTAGTTATTATCTGCATAAGCCATCTTTATAGAATCGTAAAGCAATGCTCGCTTGTAATCTATTTTATCTTTAAACTGTATCCTATTGATTATATCGTTAAGAGAGGCGTTGTTATAATTGAAAGATTTAACAGCTACAATAAAGTTTTCATTTGCATCAATCAATTCCGAAAAATCTTCTAATAACCAGTTTAATTCTGCTTCTGAAACGCCATCATCTGCTCCAGATATACACATAAGTGCATGGGCATAACTTATCCATGATTCATCGCTGATCTCCGTACAACCATATATTTCTTTTGCAGCTGAGGATACTTTTAGAAGTGCTCCCATAAATAAAAATTTCTTTAGCAGGTAAAATTATTATAACCCTGAAAAGGTTTTCGTGCTTAAAAAACAGCATTTACATTTTTATAAAATTCATTAGAATAATAACATCGTTGAATAAGAATAATTGCTATAGAATTTAAAATATTAGAAGTATGAAACGAAAGAAAATATAAACCAAAAAAATACGAGACTAATTATATAGTCTCGTATTTTACATAAGTACTTCAATGACCTAAACAATTAGATATGTAATGCTCTATTTTCTGTTGCTGCTAAACAAGCTTCTTTCATCGCTTCTGTATATGTAGGATGTGCATGTGACATACGTGCTATATCTTCAGCAGATGCTCTATACTCCATGGCTACCACTGCTTCTGCAATTAAGTCTGCCACTCTAGGACCAATCATATGAACGCCAAGTATTTCATCTGTTTCAGCGTCTGCCAATACTTTAATTAATCCTTCAATATCCATACTAGCCCTTGCCCTACCTAATGCGCGCATTGGGAAAGAACCTGCTTTATATTTCTTACCTTGTTCTTTTAATTGATCTTCGGTATAACCTACACCTGCAGCTTCAGGCCAAGTGTAAACAACACCAGGAATTAATAAATAATTAATATGCGGATGTTGACCTGCTATTTTTTCAGCAACAAAAACACCTTCTTCTTCGGCTTTATGTGCAAGCATAGTACCATCAATTACGTCTCCTATAGCATAAATGCCTTCTACTTTGGTTTGTAAGTTTTTATCGACTTCAATTTTTCCTCTCTTATCAGTACTTAAACCAATATTTTCTAACCCTAAGCCTTCTGTGTAAGCTTTTCTTCCTACAGCTACTAAGCAATAATCGGCACTAAAATCGATTTTTTCTCCTTTTTGGTTTTCAGCTTCTACAACTACTTTTTTCCCTTTTGTTTTTGCACTTGTTACCTTAGTTCTAAAATGAAAGGTAAAACCAAGTTTTCTTAATGATTTCTGGAGTTCTTTTCCTAAAGTCCGATCCATGCCTGGAATGAGCGTATCCATGAATTCAATCACAGTTACTTTACTTCCCATTCTTCCGTAAACAGAGCCTAATTCCATACCAATAATACCCCCACCAATAATAATCATCTCTTTGGGAACTTCCTTTAAATTGAGTGCTTCTGTAGAGGTAATCACATGCTTCTTATCATATTCTATCCCAGGAATAATCATTGGTTTAGAACCTGTAGCAATAATAGTTTTATCACTTTTTATTTCTTCAGTTTTACCTGCCGAATCAGTAATGAGAATAGTCTTATTATCTTTAAATGAGCCAATACCATGGTAAACTGTTATTTTATTCTTCTTCATTAAGAAATCAACACCATCACAGGTTTGTTTTACTACTTCATCCTTCCGCTTTATCATCTGCGAAAGATTTACTTTTGGCTTGTTTATATCTATTCCATGCACTTTAAAATTATGTAGTGCATTATGATAATGTTCAGAAGAATCTAACAAAGCTTTTGAGGGTATACAACCAACATTAAGACACGTACCACCCAAAGTATCATATTTTTCTATAATAGCTGTTTTCAAACCTAACTGAGCAGCCCTTATTGCAGCTACATAACCACCCGGCCCTGAACCAATTACTGTTACGTCGTAATTCATGTTGTTTTTATCAAGTATTTAAGGTTTACATTTCAATATTTTGATTATATGCAAAAAATTAGCTTTACCTGCTAAAATGAGTAAAGCTAATTTTTTAAGATCAAATGCCTATCATGAGCCTAACAGGGTCTTCTAATAACTGCTTCACTTTAACCAGAAAACTAACTGATTCTCTACCGTCAATAATTCTATGATCGTAAGAAAGCGCTACATACATAATAGGTCTTACTACTACTTGTCCGTCAATTACCACTGCGCGCTGTACAATGTTGTGCATCCCTAAGATTGCTGATTGTGGTGCATTAATAATTGGGGTTGAAAGCATGGAACCAAATACACCTCCATTTGTAATGGTAAATGTACCCCCTGTCATTTCGGGAATTGTCAATTTATTTTCTTTAGCTTTTGTAGCCAATCTAATTATTTCAGCTTCTATTTCATTAAAGCCCATAGATTCTGCATTTCTAATAACCGGAACTACCAAGCCTTTAGGAGCAGAAACTGCAATAGAAATATCACAGTAATCGTGAAAAACCATCTCTTCTCCATCAATTTTAGCATTGACAGCTGGCCACTCCTTTAGTGCTTCGCAAACTGCTTTTGTGAAAAAGGACATAAAACCGAGACCAACGCCATGTTTCTCTTTAAAAGCTTCTTTGTATTTTTTCCTAATATCCATAATTGGTTGCATATCCACTTCATTAAAAGTGGTAAGCATGGCTGTTTCATTTTTTACTGCCACTAACCTTTTGGATACTGTTTTTCTAAGCGAAGACATCTTTTCTTTTCTCTCATTTCTATCACCGCTTAAATCTCCTGAAGCAATTGCATTCTGCTTTGTCGTCGCTTTTTCTTTATTTTGAACTGTTTCAGGTTTCTGTTTTTCAGCTTTTAAAGCGTCTTCTTTTGTAATTCTACCATCAACACCAGAGCCTGTTATAGCTTGAGGACTAATTCCTTTTTCTTCGAGAATTTTATTAGCGGCAGGAGAAGGATGCCCACTTGCATAAGTGGTATTACTTGATGAAGCTGCTGTAGTTACTGTTTCATGCCCGTTCGATTGTGCAGATGACGTTTTATCGGTTTTATCAGTCGAAGCATTACTTTCTGTTACCTTAATTTTACAAATAAGGTCTCCGATATTAAGTGTTTCTCCTTCTTTTGCAATAATTTCAAGATATCCGGTATTTTCAGCAGCTAGTTCAAAAGTAGCTTTGTCAGACTCAATCTCGCATAGCACTTCTTCTTCCTCTACAAAATCGTCATTTTCTTTAAGCCAAGAAGCTATTGTAACTTCATTTATTGATTCTCCAACTGTAGGTACAAACATAGAGATTACTTCTTCACTTGAAGCTTTAGGGGCTGCTTCAGTTTTTTCTTCAACTTCTTTTTCTGGCTTTTCAGACTTATCAGTATCTGAAGGAGTGATTTCACAAATTTTCGTTCCTATATCTATAGTTTCTCCTTCTTCAACTATAATTTTTAAAGTACCGGCAACCTCAGCGTTCAATTCAAATGTTGCTTTATCTGATTCTAGTTCACACAAAACATCATCTTCTTCTACATGCTCTCCATCTTTCTTTAACCATTGTGCAATAGTTACTTCGTTTATTGATTCTCCTACGGCAGGAACCGTTACTTCTAAGCTCATAGTCTTATGTTATTCTATTTTTGGAATTTATTGATTAATTATCTGTTAAAAGCTGCATTAACAATTTTTTGTTGTTCAGCTTGATGTTGTTTAGGGTATCCTGTCGCTGGTGAAGCACTAGGTTTTCTTGCTACAATTTCTATATCTTTTCTTTTGTAATATGTTCTTAGTAGAAACGTCCAGTAACCCATATTCACTGGTTCTTCCTGTACCCACAGTAGCTTTTTCATATGCTTATATTTTGTAAGTACTTTTTCTACTTGCTTTTCTGGGAAGGGATGTAATTGTTCGATCCTTAATATCGCTACATCTTTTCTTTTATCTTTTATTTGTTTTTCGAGCAGGTCATAGTAAATTTTACCAGAGCACATTAATACTTTCTCAACCTTAGTATATGGCTTGGCATAATCATCCTCTATTACCTCTTTAAAGCTTCCATGGGTAAAGTCATCAATAGGTGATACAACTAAAGGATGTCTCAGTAATGATTTAGGACTCATTACTATACAAGGTTTTCGAAAATCCCAGGTAACTTGCCTTCTAAGTAAATGAAAGAAATTTGCAGGAGTGGTGATATTAGCAACTACCATATTGTATTCTGCAGAAAGCTGTAAAAATCTTTCTGGTCTTGCATTAGAATGCTCTGGTCCTTGACCTTCATAACCATGTGGCAACAACATTACTAAACCACTCATCCGTTGCCACTTCGACTCGCAACTGCTTATAAACTGATCAATGGCTACTTGAGCACCATTAGCAAAATCACCAAATTGTGCTTCCCAAATCACCAAAGCATTCGGATTTGCCATTGAATAACCGAATTCAAAACCTAACACACCATATTCCGATAGCAGCGAATTGTAAATCATAAAGGGTGCTTGCCCTTTCTCAATATTGCACAAATTACAATAGCTTACATTTGTCTCAGCGTCATTAAGAATAGAGTGCCTATGTGAAAAAGTACCTCTTTCAACGTCTTGTCCACTTATTCTCACTATTTTATTCTCCAATAAAATAGAGCCATAAGAGAGTAATTCTCCTGCCGCCCAATTCAGCTTTTTATCTTCAAAAAACATTTGCTTCCTCTCTTTAAGCAGTTTCTCTATTTGACGGAGAGGCTTAAAACCTTTAGGTACATTGGTTAAAGCATCAGCTACTTTTAATACTGTTTCTAATTTTATGGATGTATCGGGAGAAGTATCAAAATCTTTTGGTAAAGCAATGCGCATCTCTTTCCATTGTGTTTCTAATACCTGTTTCTTATAAGGAAGTGGATTTTGCTTTACTTCTTGAAGGCGCTCATTTAACATCTTTCTGAACTCCTTATCCATATCCTTAGCTACCTTTGCTTCAAGTTCTCCTTGTGCTATGAGTTTCTCTTTATAAATTTCTCTGGGATTAGGATGTCTTGAAATGATATTATACAACTTAGGCTGCGTAAACTTAGGTTCATCACTCTCATTATGTCCATGTCGCCTATAACATACTAAATCAATAAAAATATCTCTATTATATTTTTGCCTAAATTCAACAGCTAGTTTTACTGCAAATAGTACAGCTTCTGGGTCATCTCCATTTACGTGGATTTCCGGGGCTTCTATTATCTGAGATATATCAGTAGAATAAGTACTAGACCTTGCATCTTCGAAATCGGTAGTAAAACCTACTTGGTTATTAATAACGAAATGAATTGTTCCGCCAACCCCATAGCCTTTCAGGTCTGACATCTGTACGATTTCATATACAATACCTTGACCTGCAAGTGCAGCATCTCCATGAATAAGGATTGGAATGAGTTTAGAAGCATCTTTATTATATATATAATCATATTTAGCCCTGGCATTGCCAAGTACTACCGGATCTACTGCTTCGAGGTGTGAAGGATTAGGCATAAGGTTTACAGTCACTTCTTGCCCACCATAAGCTGTTACTTGGGAAGGAAATCCCATATGGTATTTTACATCACCATCACCCATAGTTTCATCAGGCAAAGCTGCACCTTCAAATTCATTGAAAACTTCTTCATATGTTTTACCTACAATGTTTGTCAATACATTTAGTCGCCCACGATGCGCCATACCAATAATAAACTCTTCAACGCCTAATTCTGCTCCTTTCGAAATAATGGCATCTAATGCCGGAATGGTAGACTCTCCTCCTTCTAATGAAAATCTTTTTTGTCCGACATATCGCGTGTGAAGAAAATTTTCGAAAACAACAGCTTCGTTGAGTTTCTGTAAAATTCTTTTTTTCTCTTCGAGCGATAAACTAAATGCAGGAAACTCTTTTTCTACTTTACTTTTAAACCAGTTATAAATTTCTGGTTCTCTGATAGACATAAACTCAAAGCCTACATTTCCACAGTAAACCTTTCTTAAATGCGCGACTATTTGTTCAAGGGTTTTAGTCCCAATTCCAAGTTCATCTCCTGCTGTAAATGCTGTATTTAAATCATCTTTACTCAAACCGAAATGCTCGATCTCTAACAGCGCATTTCGGTTAACTCTTTTTCTAACAGGATTAGTTGTGGATTCTAAATGTCCTCTTAACCTATAAGCATTTATTAGTTCTCTAACAGCAATTTCCTTTTTTAGCTTGTCACTGGTTAATGCGCCAGGAACAATACTAGCTCCATCGTCTCCATATTTTTCTAATGAAAAATCGAAGCCTTCAAAAAAAGTTTTCCACGAATCATCTACAGAGTTGGGGTCTTCTTTATAAGATTTATATAATTCATCGATGTAAGTTCCATGCGCGTTGGCTATGTATGAATATTTATCCATTTAAATAAAATATATTGAGGGATATTAACAAAACTAATGCTATTGATTCAATTAACAAAATACACAACCGAATAAGCAAATATGAAAGCCTATAATTTAAAAAGCCTAATTTGAATTAGCTTTATCGAATGTGCAAAAAATCCTTCTGATTATATACACTAACTCTTAAAAATTATTTCATTGCAAAAAAATTATTATCTAATAAACAATAATTACCTCACATGGTTTGTCTTTATTAATGAAAGAATTTAGCTTTGCATTTCTTTAAAAAGATCAAACTATTAAATATTTATAAATACTGATATGCTTATTATTAAAGTGAAAGATAATGAATCAATAGATAAGGCCTTAAAAAGGTTTAAAAAGAAATTTGAGAAAACAGGAGTATTAAAGCAACTTAGAGCAAGAAACTTTTATGAAAAGCCTTCTGTATCAAGAAGAAACCAGAAGCTAAAAGCTGAATATAAACAAAAAGTATACGCTAGAGAAAACTACTAGTTTTTTAAGTTTAACTTCTTATTGGGGCTGCAAATTAGTTGAATTTTGCAGCCTTTTTTTTATATTAGAATATTAACCTTATATGAAAATTTTTACGTAAATAATTATAGGATAAGTAAGCTTATGATAAAAAATTTTTTGAACTATCTGCAATATGAGAAACGGAGTAGTGAACACACTATAAGTGCTTATGAGAATGATTTGCGACAGTTTACTGAATTTTGTACTGAGCATTTAGCAATTAATGAAGCTGACTTTGATAGTACTCAAGTTAAATTTCCTATTGTTAGAGCTTGGGTAGTTCAACTTATCGATAATCAGATTAATCCCAGATCTGTAAATAGAAAAATTGCTTCACTTAATGCTTACTATAAATATCTCTTACAACGAGGATTAATTATTGAACTTCCTACAAAAAAGCTTAAGTCGCTAAAAGTATCTAAAAAACTTCCCTCATTTGTAAAACAACAGGAGATTGGAACGATGGCGTTGAGATCCTTCACT